>SVQJ01000003.1 GCA_015065395.1 Oscillospiraceae bacterium | reverse complement strand
GATAACGGAGATATCGATACTCTTTACAACACTGCGATGCTGATATATCCGGACGGAAGTGCTGACGATGCTGTTTGTGCCAAGCGCAGGCTGGTTCCGTTTGGCGAATTCATACCTATGGAAAAATTCATAGAAACGGTCTTTCCTCCTCTTGCAAATATGTCAGCAATAGAATATCCCCTTACCCCCGGAAACAAGACCGCGCTTTTTGATTCATCCCACGGAAAGATTGCCTCCCTTATCTGCTTTGACTCAATATACGAAACGCTCTGCCTTGAGAGCGTGCGCAACGGAGCGAATCTTATTGTAATATCCACAAACGATTCCTGGTTTGCGAAAAGCCCTGCCCTGGCACAGCACAATGCTCAGGCTCAGCTTCGGGCAGTTGAAAATTGCCGCTATACCGTTAGAAGCGCAAATACAGGCATATCCTCCATCATCTCCCCCACGGGAAAGGTCATTTCCTCCCTGGGCGACTCAAAGGAAGGATATGTTATGGGAGAAGTGCAGATGATAGAGAAAAATACTCTATACACCGTTATCGGAAATTCCTTTGTGGTCATCTGCGCTGCCGTGTGCCTCGGAACGGTCACGGTCTTCATCCTTTTAAGCCTTAAGGAGAAAAACAAGAAAAATAATGACAATAGTAATAAGTGCTGAGAACGCGGGAAAAACAATAAAGGAGCTGCTTCTCAGGGATATGAAATTCTCTTCGGGACTTCTGAAAAAGCTTAAGGCACGTGAGAACGGCATCACTGTTAACGGAAATTTTGTTACCGTACGCTACGTGCTTTGTGAGGGAGATACTCTTCTGCTTATGGATGATGACCGCCCAGAAGACACCTCTCCTTATATCATCCCGGTGAATATTCCACTCGAGATAGCATACGAGGATGATTTTGTTACCGTTTGCAATAAGCCCTGCGCCATGCCTGCCCATCCCTCCTATTCCCATAGAGATGATACAGTTGCGAATGCTCTTGCTTACAGGTACAACAGATCAAATTATGTTTTCAGACCCGTGAACAGGCTCGACGGTGATACAAGCGGTCTTATGATAACCGCAAATACCCATCTCAGCGCCGTTAAGCTTTACCGTGCCATGCTGTCCGGTGAGATCGGCAAGATGTATATTGCATATCTGAAAAGTGCACCGCCGGATGATTACGGTATTATTGACATACACATGAAAAGATGCAGCGAAAGCATCATAACCAGACGCACCGCCGCCCCGGACGAGGAAGGTGCAAGACGTGCCGTGACCGTTTACAAAAAGATATACACCGATGAGAAAAGCGGCGAATGTACCGTTATCGCATCTCCCGTTACCGGAAGGACACATCAATTAAGAGTTCATTTTACAGCCCTCGGGTGCCCGCTCGTCGGAGATACCCTTTACGGTGAGGGAGATACACGTATCTCACGCCACGCTCTGCACGCCGCATACACCTCCTTTCCTCATCCCGAGACGGGAGAAACAAAGCACGTTTTTTCCTCTCTTCCCGATGATATGAAGGCTCTCATGGGTGATGAGCTTTGCGATTTGTGCCACAGAGAGCTGGAGATCGAGGCAAATGGGCGTCTTCGCTCCATGTACAACGAAATGAAAAAGGATATTCCCAATGAAAAACAAAGAAAAGAGAAAGGCCAAACAAAATAAAAAGCAAGCTGTATCCCCCATTCCCATGGGTGCCGTTATTTTACTGTCCCTTGGTATCGTCGGCTTTTTTATTCAGCTTTTTTCATCTGCTTTCCCGAAATTTGCGGATTATATAAACTCCACCGTCGGCCATTTCCTCAGATTTGTATTGGCAAATATCTTCAACATATTCCCTTTTTCCTTTATGGAATTTCTCTTTCTCTCGTCTCCCCTTATAATTATCTGCACTGCGGTCCTTATCTGCAAAAGAGCTAAGATGGGGAGGATCTTTCTCATCCGTTCTCTTTCCTCTCTCCTTTCCATATTTTCATGCGTTTATTTTCTCTTTAGCGTAGGCTTTGCTCCCGGATATCACACCACATCACTTGCCGAAAGGCTGGGACTTAAGGTAGAAAAGGCTCAGGCAGTTCAGGTATACGATACTGCCGTTATAATGGCCGAAAAGCTGAACGATCTTTGCGCCGATGTTTCCTATCTTTCGGACGGTTCCTCCGTTTTACTGACGGATTACGGCGAGCTTTCCGATAAGCTTTGCGATTCATACCGCGACCTTTACTCTTCCTACGGACTTTCCGGAACGTTTGACGCACGGATAAAGCCCCTTGTGATAAGTCCTTACATGACTTACACTCACCTCTCGGGGATATACTCTTTCTTCACGGGTGAGGCAAATCTTAACACAAACTACCCCGATTTCATAAACGTTTATACTACAGCTCACGAAATGGCTCACCAGAGAGGTATTTCCAGAGAGGATGAAGCGAATTTCTGCGCTTTTCTCGTTCTCCTTGAATCTGACAGTCCCTATCTGCAATACTGCGCTTATCTTAATATGTTTCTGTACCTTACGGATGCGCTTTATTCTTCATCCGTTTCAATGTACAACCGGGCATACTCGTTGCTTGACGGGCGCTGTACAGGCGATATCATAGCTTACTCTGAGTTTTTTGATAAATACCGCGATAGCTCCGCGGCGGATATCTCTGACTCTTTGAACGATGCATATCTAGAAAGCCAGGGGACCGCAGGAGTGGAAAGCTACGGAATGGTAGTAGAGCTTGCTGTTTCCTATTATCAGGACTGACAAACAACGGCTTTTGCGAATACATTGTTATTATAAACGTGGGTACGAAGCACCCGATCATTACATATATTTTTGACAAAACATACGTCCTTCGGTGGTATGTTTTGCACAACATTTTGCTCTTTTAGAAAATTCTTGAAAAATCCCTTTCTTTTTTTTCGCGAATCTGTTATAATAATGTGGAATATGGGACAGTGTGCCTGTATATTATTTATGCTAATGCCTTTTTGAGCCGCAGGAGCGGCATCCGATAGATACTTTTTACGGCAAATCTTTGCCAAATCACCTTCAAACTGAAAGGAATCAGACCTTTATGGATAAAATAATAGTAAAGGGAGGCGCGTGTCTGCACGGCAGCGTTGAGATAAGCGGAATGAAAAACGCCGCTCTTCCCATCATTTATGCCTGCGTTCTGGTCGAGGATAAATGTATCATTGAAAATGTCCCCGATGTTCGTGACGTTGCCCTTTCATTTAATATACTCCGCAGTATGGGTGCTACAGTTACACCCATCGGTAAAAACACTGTGGAGATAGACTGTACGGAGCTTAAGGGAGGCACCTCCAAGCGGGAAATGGTACAGAAGATCCGAGCTTCTTACTATCTTTTGGGCAGTGAGTTCGGCCGTTTCGGCGAGGCTAACGTTGCTTATCCCGGCGGATGCGATTTCGGCGGCAGACCTATCGACCAGCACATCAAGGGATTTGAAGCTTTGGGCGGAACCGTCAACGCTGACTGTGACCATGTTCAGATAAGCTCTGAGTTCGGTCCTCGGGGAACAAATATATTTTTCGATTTTGTTACCGTTGGCGCAACCATCAACGTTATGCTTGCAGCTGTTCTTGCAGAGGGTACCACCATCATTGAAAATGCAGCAAGAGAGCCTCATATCGTTGACCTTGCAAACTTTCTCAACACCTGCGGTGCGAGAGTCAGCGGTGCAGGTACGGACGTTATCAAGATCAAGGGAGTTAACAGTCTTCACGGATGCACCTACGCCATCATTCCAGATATGATAGAGGCCGGCACATACATGGTTGCCGCTGCTGCCACAGGCGGCTGTGTGAAGCTTACAAACGTTATCCCGAAGCACCTTGAATCTGTTTCCTCAAAGCTTGAAGAAGCAGGTGCCGTCGTTGATGAATACGATGACACCGTTATCGTTACCGGCAAGGAAAAAATAAGAAAAGCAAATGTGAAGACCCATCCTTACCCCGGCTTCCCCACCGATATGCAGCCTCAGATGGCTGTTCTCCTCTGTCTTGCAAACGGAGTGAGCTATGTTTCGGAGGGAGTTTACGAAAAGCGCTTCCGCTATGTTGAAGAGCTTACAAAAATGGGTGCTGTTATAAAGGTTGCCGGAAGAACTGCCGTTATTGAAGGAGGAAAGCCTCTCCACGGTGCATCCGTCAGAGCGGTGGATCTTCGTGCCGGCGTTGCCATGGTCATTGCGGCTCTTTGCGCTGAGGGCACCACGGAGATATCCGATATCCATCTTATCGAAAGAGGATATGACGACGTTGTAGGCAAGCTTAAAACGCTCGGCGCAGATATTGAAAAGGTTACGGTTCCCGATATGATCGGTTAACTGATACAAACAAAGGAAAGGAAGTTTTTTGAAAATGGAAGTTACCAAGGATACTATCATCGGCGATGTTCTTGATTTTGA
Organism: Oscillospiraceae bacterium; assembly: GCA_015065395.1. GTDB lineage: Bacteria > Bacillota > Clostridia > Oscillospirales > CAG-272 > Avispirillum. The sequence continues at coordinate 24,190 of SVQJ01000003.1, read as the reverse complement.
TATTGACACCGCTCAGTTCTTTTTTGAGATAGGCATGCACTGCCTCGGCTGCCCTCACTCCAGAGGAGAAAGCATCGAAGCAGCTTGCGAGGTTCACGGTACTGATGCCGACGAGCTTGTTGAAAAGATCAACGCTTATCTTGAAAGCAAGAAATAATTAAAGGATTGGGGCTGTCTTACCCGACAGCCCCGTTTTATTTTATGGTCTACACAAATCCCCCAATCCTTGACAGCCGCCTTTCATTGGCAGCCTCCTTTGTACGTCAGGGTGCGGTCTGTGCCGATATCGGCACGGATCACGCATACATACCCATTTATCTCCTTATGACGGGAAGATCGGATTTTGCCATTGCCGCGGATATCAACGAGGGGCCCCTTGAGCGTGCAAAAGAAAATGCGGCTCGCTACGGCATAGAAGCCAACATCGAATTCTGCCTTGCAGACGGTCTTTCAGGCCTGCCCCTTCATGAAAGGCAGGTTTCGGATATCGTTATCTGCGGAATGGGCGGTGAGCTTATCGCATCCATACTTTCAGCCTCCGAATACGTAAAAAACAGCGGTATAAGACTTATTCTCCAGCCCATGTCCGCCACAGCCAAGCTCAGGGCATATCTCTCTGAAAACGGTTTTGCAGAGATCAACGGCGGATTTGCAAGGGCTCAGGATAAGCTTTATCAATGCATCGTCTGCCACTATGACGGCAAAGTCAGAAGGCTATCCCCTGCAAGCCTCGAGCTTGGAGAAAAAAATATAAAAGAGCATTTATCAGACCCCGTTTTTTCTCAGATGCTTGAAAAGCTTATAAACAAATGCTCCCGTGCTATTGAAGGAATGAAGCAGGGCTCTGTTGATACAAATGAAATGGAATCCTTACTTTCAGAGCTTTTGGAAATAAAAAAGAGAAAGGTGTAAAAGAAAATGACGGTTTATGAATTCTACAATGAAATTTCAAGGCTTTATCCTGCCTCCCTTTCCTCTTCCTGGGACAATGACGGTCTTATGTGCTGTCCCGATAAAAACGCCCCTGTAAAAAAGGTTCTTGTTACACTGGACGCTACCCTTGAAGCTATTGAATATGCAAAGGCCGGCGGATTTGATACCATCCTTACTCACCATCCCCTTATTTTCAAGGGACTTAAGGCGCTGAACGAGGATGACGTGGTGGGAAAGCGAGTTCTTCTCGCTGTTACATCCCATATCAACGTTCTTTCCTTCCACACAAGACTTGATGCGGGCGAGGGGGGAGTGAACGATACTCTCGCTTCCCTTCTGGAGCTTACGGATGTTGTTCCCTTCGGCGACAGCGAGGATCCTACCCTCGGGCGGATCGGCAAGAGCAGGATCTTTGATGCTGACAGCTTTGCAAAGCTTATAAAGGAAAAGACAGGTGTGCCTTCTGTTTTTTCATATTGCTCGGGACCTATATCCACCGTTGCGGTGGTGGGAGGCGGCGGCGGTGATTTCATCCGCGCAGCAAAGGCCTGCGGCGCGGATACCCTGGTCACGGGAGAGTGCCGCTACAATTCAGCTCTCGATGCAGCTGAGGACGGAATGAACATTTTTGTTGCCGGACACTATTTCACGGAAATGCCCGTTTGCCAAAAGCTTTACAGTCTTGCTAAGGAGATCGCCGGCGCTGAGGCGCATATATATACGAAGGTTCCCGAATTGACTTTCTGAAAAACCAAAGCAGGATTTTCCGTGAAAAATCCTGCTTTGGTTTTCCTTCTCTTTTTCGACTGTCTATTAATAAATTCTTTACAAATATTATACAGTAATGTCACCCATGCTTTGCCTTACGATAGTATAATCCAAGTTAATTCATATTTGAAATAATCCAAAGGAGATGGTATTCGGTGAGCGTTAACGATGCTCTGCTGGTGCTTAAGAAGATCGGTACTGCATATAACGAAATGTGCCGCCCGATTCTTTGCGAATTTTCGATCCCTCAGATCGAGTTTGACATCATAATGATCCTTTCAAGCAATCCTGAATACAATACTGCAAAAAATGTTTGCGAGGTGATCCACGCAAAGGCAAATCTTATGTCGCTCCACGTGGATAAGCTGGTTCAAAGCGGCTACATTGAAAGATGCACCGACGATTGCGACCGCAGAAAGATCAAGCTCAGCTGTACCGACAAGGCTCTTCCCATCATAGAAAAAGGCCGTGAGATCAAAAAAAACTTTCTCATAGAGCTTTGCAAAAACCTTTCAGAAAATCAACTGGCGGAATTTTATGAGGTTCTGAATGTTATCGGAAGCAATGCGGATAATATTTCAAATCGAAAACATCAATAAAGGCGATCATAACATACAATGCGTGAAAATACGGATACCCGTAAGTTCAACCTTTCACGCTCTTCAGCTGTATGCTGAAAAAGAAAGCACGGTAATACAATGTTAGAACTAAAAGGAATCAAAAAGGTATATCCTGCCGGAAACAACTCCGTTGAGGCACTGAAGGGTATCGACCTTGAATTCCGCAAATCGGAATTCGTTTCCATCCTCGGCCCCTCCGGCTGCGGAAAGACAACTATGCTTAACATCATCGGAGGTCTTGACGGATATACCGAAGGAGATCTTATCATTAACGGTATATCCACAGAAAAATACAAGGACCGTGATTGGGATTCCTACAGAAACCACTCCATCGGTTTCGTTTTCCAGAGCTATAATCTTATTCCTCACCAGTCGGTTCTGCAAAACGTTGAGCTTGCACTCACTCTCTCAGGCGTGTCTAAAAAAGAAAGAAGAGAGAGAGCAAAGGCGGCGCTTGAGCAGGTGGGACTGGGAGATCAGCTTTCCAAAAAGCCCGGTGAAATGAGCGGCGGTCAGATGCAGAGAGTTGCTATTGCAAGAGCACTCGTTAACAATCCCGATATCATCCTCGCCGATGAGCCTACCGGTGCTCTTGACACAAAGACCAGCGTACAAGTTATGGAAATACTCCGCTCCATCTCCAAGGATCGCCTTATTATCATGGTCACCCACAACCCTGATCTTGCAGAAGAGTATTCCACAAGAATAATCAATATGCTTGACGGCGTTATCACCCACGATTCAAAGCCCATAACCGACGAGGAAAGAGCCGCTGAGAAGGAACGTATCGAAAAGTATAACGAAGAGAAAGCAAAAGCAAAAAAGAGGGAGAAAATGCCTTCAATGTCCTTTGCAACATCCTTTATGCTCTCTCTTAAAAACCTTTTCACAAAGAAAGGAAGAACCACCCTTACCGCCTTTGCAGGCTCCATCGGTATCATAGGCATCGCGCTTATTCTTTCCGTTTCTCAGGGTATGACCGCCTTCATAAACAGCGTTCAGGAGAGCACCCTCTCCGCATATCCCATTACCCTTGAGGCATCAAGCGTTCAGCTTTCGTCGCTGATCGAAGCCTTTATGGATGTTGGCGATGGCAGTGAAAAGCACGGAAAGGATGCGGTCTACAAGGCCTCCGCTCTCTATGACATGATCAATGCAATGCAAAATCTTGAGGAGACGGAAAACGATCTCAAATCCTTCAACGAGTTCCTTCTTTCCGAAATGAAGGATGAGAATTCAAAGCTCTATAAGGCTATAAACGGTATCCAGTATTCCTATGATCTGAATATGCAGATCTATACCGCAAACGATGACGGAAAGATCGTTCATGCAGACCTTGAAAAGATCATCGGCGATTTTATGCTTGAATACCTCGGTATGGATATGACGATGATGAACTCCATGTCGGGCGCAAACAGCCCCATGGCATCTATGTCATCCATGAGTATGACCCGAAAGCTTTGGCAGGAGCTTCTCCCCGGAAAGGACGGAGCTACCATAAACGAGCTTATCTACGACCAGTATGAGCTTGCATACGGCGACTGGCCCAATGCCTACGACGAGATCGTTCTCGTAGTTGATGAGAACAACGAGCTGAATGACGTTACCCTCTACGCGCTGGGACTTATTTCCGATGCCGAGATGGATACCCTTGCCAATGCGGCTATCAACGGCACAGAGCTCGGCTCCAAGGATAAGAGCTGGTCCTACAAGGAGATATGCTCAAGGGAATTCAAGACGATCCTCAACGCAGATTGCTATCATTACGATGAGGCAACCGGAAAGTATACAGACCTTCGCGAGACTGAAGCCGGACTCAGATATCTTTATCAGAGCGCCCTTCCTCTCAGAGTAACGGGCATCATCCGCCCCAAGGAGGATGCAACTGCTCAGATGCTCACCGGTAACATCTGCTATACTACCCATCTGACAAAGTATCTTATCGAAGAGGCAAAGGATTCCGAGATCATTGCCGCTCAGATAGAAAGCACCGAAAAGGATATTATCACCGGGCTTCCCTTCTACTATTCACAGAGCACCGTTAAGGAAACTGACAAGATACAGAGAGTTCGAGACTACGTTGCTACCCTTGATGAAAACGGAAAGGCCATGTTCTATACAAAGGCCGTAGCTACTCCCACTCGTGCATATCTTGATGAAAAGGTGGATAAGGAGATCTCCGGCCTTGACCGTGAAGGCATGATCGCGCTTATTGCAGGATTCAACGGTACCTCTCCCGAGGAGCTTTCGGCAACGATGGCTGCAGTCACCGACAGCACTCTGAAGGAAATGCTTTCTGAGATGCTTCGTGCTCAAATTACTTACGACTACAGTGCCGCAGAGCTTGCAAAGCTTGAGGGAATGGACAACGTCGCTCTCGCAAATGCATTTGATAAAGCATACAAAAACTACTCTGACGAGCAGCTCGTTTCCTATTACGATGCCATAGTTATCATCGAGGAAAAAAGCGCAAAGTTCAAGGAATATGTTGCAACCCTTGATGACAAGGGCAAAGCTGATCTTTACGTTACCGTGAACAGCATTCCCACAGATGCAATTATCCGCGAAGAGCTTTCCGCCGCCGTTGCAGGGGTAACTACGGATCAGATGAAGGAATATCTCATCACCGCCATAAGCTCTCAGATGGGTATGAGTGCAGCGGATATCACCGAATATCTTGACAAAATGACTGAGCAGGAAATATACACCACATACTCTTACGCCAAGACCGAGGAGATCAAGATCGCTTATCCTCAGAAAAAAGCTGCTGAGATACGCGCTATGTGGTCTGACAGCGAGCTTTGTGCAAAATTCAATGAGGAAAGCGTGCTTTATACATCGGCACAGTGCGCTGAATTTTATGACAATGCCATAGAATTCTCCGAATCCACCTACGAGGATAATCTTCTCTCCATGGGCTATATCGATATGGATTATCCTGCTTCCATCAACCTCTATGCCTCCTCATTTGAGAATAAGGACATTATCACTGACGCTATCGCTGCGTACAACAAATCCGTTGACGAGCTCAAGCAGATCCAGTACACCGATTATTTCGGTATCATGATGTCCTCCATTACAACCATTATCGACGCAATAACATACGTGCTTATCGCTTTCGTTGCGATCTCGCTCGTGGTTTCATCCATAATGATCGGAGTTATCACCCTTATCTCCGTTCAGGAAAGAACAAAGGAGATCGGTATCCTCCGTGCCATCGGTGCATCAAAGCGAAACGTTTCCAGAATGTTCAATGCAGAAACCATGATAGTCGGTCTTTGCGCAGGTCTTATCGGTGTTATAGTCACCTTTATTCTGTGCATACCCATCAATATCATACTCCATGCACTCACGGGAATTTCAAATCTCAATGCATTCCTCCCCATAGGTGCCGCTGTTATACTGGTTGTTATCAGCGTTCTTCTTACACTTATCTCAGGACTTATTCCTTCAAGAAGCGCCGCGAAGAAGGACCCTGTGGTTGCTTTGAGAACAGAATGATCGTGCTGAGCTGCACATCAGATCAAAAGCAATAGATACGATCACTTTTTGAAAAAGTCTTATCAAAAAACTTTAATAATGTTTTTTGATAAGGGTTAAAATGCCAAAGGCGCCTACATAGCAGTATAATGCTATTAGGCGTCACCGTAGGCTCCATGCCATAAAAAGAAGAGATCGCAGGAAAATGAACGAAGTCATTTTCCTGCGATCTCTTCTTTTTAGAGCTTTTTTCCATTATTTGCTGTGTTCGATCCTATAAACAATAAGGGGGAGGAACGCCCACTGGAGGCAAAGACCGGGCAAGCCCTTTACAATACTCATCCACACGGTTGACAACTGAATATCCGCTCTCGAAAATGCAAATACGGCAACTACGATAAACAGAGCTCGAACAGCTCTGCCTGCAAGCTGTGCAAAAAGGACTTTACCCACCAAGGGCATCCTTACGTTTCTCATAAGTCCCGCAAAAAATCCGTAGGAAAGCAATTCGATCATCATAAACGGAAGCATCACAGCCGTAGGCATACCTGTGAGAGCAAAGCTCAAAAGGGGAGAAACAAATCCGCTGACCGCACCTGCAAGGGGGCCTGCAAGAAGACCTACAAGAAGGATGGGCAAGTGCATGGGAAGAAAAACCTCTCCGGGAACGGTTCCTGTGCCACTTATGCTTCCGAGAAGATGGAAAAGCTGAGGAAGCACCACTGCTCCCGCAACAGCACTGACTGTTGCCAACGCTTTCACCCTCAGTGAAAGGACGTTTCTTTCAATAATTTTTGTTGACATAAGCACCTCGCTGATAATAAAATTACTTCTGTATATATTATAAGTTCTCATATAGGTGATTGCAATACTGTTTTTGAAAATAAAACAGGATACTAAAAAGGATTTTTGGCAGAATCCTATTTACATAAGCTTCACTTTTGTGTTATAATTTGTTGATATGAAATCTTTACCCGAAAGGATATGGATATGGCTAAATTCACTTCTGCCGTTATTCTTGCCGCCGGAAACGGAACCCGTTTCGGAGGAAACGTGAAAAAGCAATTTATTGACGTTTTGGGTGTGCCCTGCATTGCTCGTACCGTTATGGCCTTTGAAAAATGCCCCCTTATTGACGAGATCGTTCTTGTGGGTGATGAAAGTGCCATATCACCGGCTCTTTCAGGATATTCTTTCAAAAAAATAACGAAAATCGTTGCCGGAGGAGAAACAAGGCAGGACAGTGCTCTGCTTGGTTTTGATTCCATAAGCGACAAAGCTAAATATGTTGCTATACATGACGGAGCGCGCTGTCTTATCACCCCTGAAATGATTGAGGATACCGTCCATGCCGCCTATAAATACAGAGCCGCGGCATCAGCGCACAAGTCCTCCGATACGGTGAAGATATGCGATGAAAACGGTCTCGTCAAGGAGACGACGGACAGGGACAGGATTTGGCTCGTTCAGACTCCTCAGATATTCAACACTGATGTTTACCGCGTTTCTGCTTATATGGCAAAACGAGACCGTGTCGTTGTTACCGACGACTGTATGCTCTGTGAGCGGCTCGGCTTTGACGTTAAAATGGTTGAATGCGGCAGAGAAAATATAAAGCTTACAACCCCTGATGACCTTATGCTTTGCGAGGCAATAATAAAATACAGAACCGAACAGAAGGAGCAGAACAAATGAGAATAGGACACGGATATGATGCACACCGCTTTGAGGATGGCAAAAAAATGATAATCGGCGGAGTTTGCTTTGACTGCGATTACGGTCTCATGGCTCATTCCGACGGAGACGTTCTTGCTCATGCTATCTGCGATGCCCTTTTGGGTGCGGCAGGTCTCGGTGATATCGGAAAGCTTTTTCCCGATACGGACAATGCATACAAGAATATCTACAGTATGCTTCTTTTGGAGCGTGCCTGCGCCGCCGTCCGCGATGCGGGTTTTGAAATCGAATATATTGACTCCACCATAGTTGCCCAGCAGCCAAAAATGGCACCCTATATTGCCTCTATGAGAGAGACTGTGGCAAAATATGCAAAAATTGATCCCTCCCTTTTCAACGTTAAAGCCACTACCGAAGAAAAGATGGGCTTTACCGGCAGAAAAGAAGGCATATCCGCTCACGCAGTATGCCTTCTCCGCTCTATATAAACCGATGCCGAATCTGCGGGTGCCCCACTTCCTTTGTTTTCATATTCCCTTCCGCTCACAGCATCGGGGGCACTGTTTTATGACAGCTTTTACTGTCAATACATCTTATGGGTCTTCTCCGGTTATTGACACTCACGCAAAAAGCGAACATATCTGATATTCTTCGCTTTATGAGCCCCGTTTCGTTTTTTTCATAAAAAAAGCTTTGTTTTTTCACAAGCTGTCATCAAAAATATTTTTCCTATGAAAGGTATACCGTTATGAATATTCTCACAGCTCCCAGCCTTTTCGCCTGCGATCTTATCAATATTGAAAAAGAGATATACCGTACAGAGGCGGCAGGCGCAGACATGATACATTTTGACATTATGGACGGCGTTTACGTTCCGAATCTCAGCATCGGCTTCGATCTTTTGCGTGCCGTTCGTTCCGTTACCGATCTTCCCATAGACGCTCACATGATGACTGTGAATCCTCAGAACTATATTCAGCGTCTTGCCGACGCCGGCGCCGATATTATCACCATACACAGCGATATCGCAGATACTCCGGCTATCAGAAGAATACTTGAAGAGATCCACAACTACGGACTTATGGCGGCTGTTGCATTGAAGCCCAAGGTTCCTGCAAGCGCCGTTATTCCCTACCTTGATCTTTGTGACATGATCCTTGTTATGACAGTTGAGCCCGGCTTCAGCGGTCAGAGCTTTATGGATATGAGCGAAAAGATCCGCATGATCAAGGAGTATATCGGAAGCGACCCGATAAGCATTCAGGTGGACGGCGGTATCAATGAGGAGACCGTTAAGGTCTGCGCAAAGGCCGGTGCCAATGTTTTCGTTGTCGGCAGCGCGGCTTACAGGGCTAAATCCATGAAGGAAACTCTCACCAATATTAAAAACAATGCAAAAGAGGCATACTGCGACTGATATTTTCAACTGAAAGGCAGGTGATGACCGATGATAACCGAGGTTAGACGGTTACTTGACGAAAAAAAATACCGTGCCCTTCGCGACCTTCTCTGTGATGAGGAGCCCTGCGACGTGGCTATGCTTTTTGACAAATTTCCCAAAGACGAGATCCCTTTAATGTTCCGTATCCTTCACAAGGATTTCGCCACCGAGGTTTTCGTTGAGATGGACTCTGACCTTCAGCAGGCTCTGATCCAAGCCTTTACCGACCGTGAGCTTTCCGAGATCATCAACGATCTATTTATGGACGACACCGTTGATATCATTGAGGAAATGCCTGCAAGCGTTGTAAGAAGGATACTCCATAATACAGATATGGAGCGCAGAAAAAAGATCAATCAGCTCTTAAATTATCCCGAGGATACTGCCGGCACCATCATGACCACGGAGTTCGTGCGATTGAAGGCACACCTCACCGTTTCCGACGCTTTCAAAACCATCAAGCGTACCGGTCTTGAAAAGGAAACGATCTACACCTGCTATGTTACCGACGAAAAGCGTGTTCTTCTCGGCGTTGTTACGGTAAAGCAGATGCTCCTGGCTGATGAGGATACCCTTATAGGAGACCTTATGGTTGAAGATCCTATTTTCTGCTACACGGACGATGATAAGGAAGACGTTACAAAGGCAATGCGCAAGTATAACTTTCTTGCAATGCCCATCGTTGACAAGGAAAACCGCCTTGTGGGTATCGTTACCGTTGATGACGCGATGGACGTCCTCCAGGAAGAGGAGACCGAGGATATCGAGATCATGGCGGCGATCACCCCTACCGATAAACCCTATCTGAAGACCGGTGTTTTCGAAACCTGGAAATCCCGAGTTCCCTGGTTGCTTATCCTCATGATTTCTGCAACGTTTACAAGCAAGATCCTTACCCATTTTGAATCTTCCCTTGCAGCTCTCCCTATCCTCACCGCTTTTGTACCCCTTCTGATGGGTACGGGCGGTAACGCCGGATCACAGTCTTCCGTTTCTATCATCCGCGCTCTCTCCCTTGAGGATATCCAGATGAGAGACTTCGCAAAGGTCCTTCTTAAGGAATTTTTGGTTGCTCTTCTTTGCGGACTTTCACTTTGCATCGTCAATTTCGGAAAAATGCTTTTGTTTGACGACGTGAGCCGCTCAGTCTACGGTACACAGCAATCTGTTCTTATAAGTCTTTCCGTTTGCATAACCATAGCTATTACCGTTATTATTGCAAAGGTGGCAGGCAGTATGCTTCCCATCCTTGTAAAAAGGATCGGGCTTGATCCTGCAGTTATGGCAAGCCCCTTTATCACCACTATCGTTGACGTGCTTTCCCTGCTGGTTTATTTCGGGATATGCACAGTTCTTCTCGGCCGTTTCGGCATACTCTGACTTTTTAGGGCCGTCGCACAAACGAGATAGGCCGTACCTGCTGTGGGACGGCCGTCTCGTTTATGCGACGGCCCTTTTAACTTTTCATTGACAAAGGCTTTATTTTATATCATAATATAGTAAAGCCTAAAGAGGATCATTTCTATGAAGAAGATTTATATCGACAGATCTCTGTCTCTTTTTGCCGTTGCTCTGTGGATGGCGGTCATTTTTCTGTTTTCCGCACAGAGCGGCGACAATTCCGGAGATTTCAGCGGCAATATGATCAGATTTATCGCCCGCATATTTAACTCAAGCTTTGAAAAGCTCACCAATGCTGAGCAAAATGCCATAATAGATTCATTACAGACGCTTGTCAGAAAGCTCGGACATTTTTCCGAGTACTTTATTCTGGGCTTGCTCAGCGCAAATGCAATACGCACCTTTCCTCTTTCTTCCCTGTGGAAATGGCTTGCACCTCTTATTTTCTGTATTCTCTACGCTGTAAGTGATGAAGTGCATCAGTATTTCGTTCCCGACAGGGCAATGCGATTTTTGGATTGCTGTATCGATTCCTCGGGAGCATTTTGCGGTATATTCGCCTTTATCATGTTATCCTCGCTCTTTACCCGCATAGCTGAACGAAAAAAACACCTATCATAAACTATCCGGAGAAAATTATGTACCCTGTATTACTTACCGCACTCGGCGTGGGCGGTGCCACCGTTTTCGGTGCGCTTATGGGTTTTATTTTCAAAAAGCCCTCCCACAGACTAAATGACATCATTCTTTCCTTTGCCGCCGGAGTTATGCTCAGCGCCGCCGTGATCGGTCTGGTGCTTCCCTCTCTTGAGTACGGAAGCGGCTTTTTTCCCTTGATCATTACCGCTGCGGGAATATTTGCAGGAGCTGTCGTTCTCAATCTTATTGACCGCTTAGTTCCTCATCTTCACAAGATCACCGGGATCGACAGTGAAGAAAAGCATCCGCAACGGAACAGGGATATAAACAAGATACTGCTTTTCGTTATCGCCATCGCGATCCATAATCTTCCCGAGGGAATTGCGGCAGGAGTGAGCTTCGGCGGCGGAGAAAGTGCCAGAGCGCTCAGTGTTGCGGGAGGTATCGCCTTGCAGAACATCCCTGAGGGCATGGTGATAATCGCACCCATGATCGCCGCGGGAATCAGCAAAAAGAGGACCTTTTTTATTGCCGTTTCCACAGGACTTATTGAGGTTCTCGGCACATTTATCGGTTACTTTGCTGTAAATATTTCCATGGCCGTTCTCCCCTTTGCTCTTGCATTCGCCGGAGGCACTATGCTCTATGTTATCAGCGACGAAATGATCCCGGAGACCCACTCCCACGGATGCGAAAGAGCAGCCACCTATTCCCTTCTTTTAGGCTTTTGCATTATGCTTTGCTTCGACTTCCTTCTCGGCTGAGGAAAATCAAAAAAATCATATCTTCCCGGAGAGAACATGAGAGAAAGAATATATAATACCGTACATATATACGAGGGAAATCCTTTAAGCGTGATATACAAATACTTTATGATCGCCGTCATAGCAGCGAGCATCATACCACTCACGCTAAAGGAGCCCCTACAGTACTTTAAGGCTATTGAAATATCCTGCCTCATTATATTTATTATCGACTACCTATTGAGATGGATAACTTCGGATTACAAATTCAACAACAAAAGCATCACGTCCTTTATCAGATATCCCTTTCGGTTTATTTCTATTATTGATCTGATCTCCATTATTGCCATTGCAAGCTCTGTGGGCAGTTGGTTTGCGGGACTTCCCCTTACAAAGGCTCTTTCAGTCTTCAGGATCATCCGCATATTCAGATACTCCAAAAGCGTCAAAACCATCATAGAAATCCTTAAATGCTCCAAAAAGCCCCTTTATGCTGTGGGCAGTCTGGCTGTGGGATACATCGTTATTTCCGCAATAATTATGTTCAACGTAGAGCCCGATTCCTTCAAGACCTTTTTTGATGCAATTTACTGGGCAACGGTATCTCTTACCACAGTGGGCTACGGAGATATTTATCCCGTTACCGTTTTGGGACGCACCGTTGCCATGATATCTTCATTTTTAGGCATTGCAATCGTTGCTCTCCCTGCCGGTATCGTTACGGCGGAATACCTAAACAAGCTCAACGCCGACAAGGACAAATAATTTTCTCACAATCAATTATACGCCCGGAGGTGCTATATGTTAAACTCTATAACTCAAAAAAAGGATATCCGATCCTTTTCCGTTTCACCTGAAAATCTCACCGGTGAAAAAGGAAAAGGCGCAATGGCAACAGAAGGCAGTGCTTCTTATGCCGCAAGAGAGCTGGGACAAGGCTGGAAGGTGAACCCCTATCTCATTATTCCCCAAGGGAAAACGGCGGTGCTGGCAGACGTTAAGGGTCAGGGAGCCATCAAGCATTTCTGGATAACGGAAGTCCTTCCTCAGGGAAGACTGCTTATCCTTCGTATTTACTTCGACGGTCACGAAAATCCTGCGGTTGAGGCACCTCTTTCGGATTTCTTCTGCAGTGCTGATTCCAATGACTACCGGCAGCTTTCAAGCCTTGCAATTTGCGTGAACCCCGCCAAGGGAATGAACTGCTATTTTGAAATGCCATATTTTTCGTCTTTCCGCATCGAGGTTGAGAATATCGGTTACACCACCTGTAATCTCTATTATCAGATCGACTGCGAAGAAAAAAAGCTTTCTCCCGATACTCTGTATTTCCACGCACGCTTCTCCTGCAAAAATCCTCTGCCCTACAAAGAGTGCTATACTATCCTTGACAACATCAAGGGTAACGGCCACTACGTGGGCACATATCTTCACTGGGGCGTCAGATCCAACGGATGGTGGGGTGAGGGCGAGATAAAGTTCTATATGGACGGAGACCGTGAATTTCCCACTATATGCGGAACGGGAACTGAAGACTATTTCTGCGGATCCTGCAATTTTGATGTGGACGGTTATCGTGAATTCTGCACCCCCTATGCAGGAATGCACAAGGTGGGAACAACGGATGCTACCTACCGCTCACAGCGCTATTTTGATATGTACCGTTGGCACATCACCGATCCTGTTTATTTCAAGGAAGAGCTTAAGGTCACCATTCAGGCCCTCGGTTGGAGAAGAGACGGACGTTACCTCCCGCTGCAGGACGATATCTCATCCGTTGCTTACTGGTACTCTGACAATCTGGACGATGAATATGTGCCCCTGCCAGACCGGGATGAGTGGCAATTAATATAATGAGCGATTGATTGGGCGATATGTACGAATTTACGCACGCTCTGCTTTTGATGTCAAGAGTCTTTCGCCTTACAAAGCTCAACTAAATCCCTTATTAAAGTTTTTTTGAAGGTGCGGAGACTTTTCAAAAAGTTTCCGAAAAAGAAACAACCTTGTAAATGCATTAGCTTTTACAAGGTTGTTTCTTATTTACTTAGCAACAGGAGCGGCAATCTTATTCACAGCCCCTTTTTTAACGATTGATTTTTCGTTTACCAGTTAAGGAAGTCCTCACCGTAGATACTGATGCAGTATTCCTGCCAGAGATAAGGAAGGGATGCATTTGCATACCAGCCCTTAGCTTCTGTACGTCCGTTACGCTCATCGGTATCAGCAGGCATATAAGTGAGCTTCTTGAAGCAATCACTGTTATTGACCTCAGCGGCAAGTCTTGCAACGGATGCCTTGAATTCATCTGCTGTCATAGCTTCGATCTCTTTAAGGAGTCTTGCGCTGAGAGCATCAAGCTCTTTGAAGAGTTCAGTATTAAGATCGGAATAAGGATTACCGAAATCAAGCGTGGGGGGATAATAGGACTGAGTGTTCTGAACCTTTGCATTATCCCAGCTATCAAGGCTTACACCGTAATCGGGGTAAGTCATATAAACGTTACCGGTATCAACGATATCCATCTTATAGTCATCGCTGAGCTTGACGATGATGCTGTCATCCTCTTCATCGTACTTCCAGTGCTGACCTTCAACACCGTACTGAAGCACTGTACGAAGCTCGGTGCTTGTGTTGAGGAGAGTGATGATCTCCATCGCGCGGGAAGTGTTCTTTGTGAACTTACTTACCGCAAATACGCTCTGCAGATAATCATCGTCAGTTCCTTCGGGATACTCAAATGCGGTTACATAGTAATCGTTTTCGTACTTTGCGATCTCATCCTTAGTGCAGGTAATGTAGCCTACACCGAATTTAGCGGGAACGGTCTCTGCAGTATTAACGTATCCCTTTTCCTTGAAGAGCTTATAAAGATAGTAGTTATTATAGAAGTTGGGAACCTCGAAAATATTATCAAAGGTAACGTTTTCGGGCTTGGAGCTGTAAAGAACACGGGAAGCAAGAACGGAGAACTTGTCTGCATCCTGGCTACCGTTCCAGTAGTGATAGTAGCTGGGGGAATAATTACCGTACACGGGAACGTAATCCGTATGGTACTTTGCAACAGCCTCGATAAATTCCTGGCAATCCTGAAGGCTGGTCAGTCTTGTGGGATCAAGATACTCAGCCTCAACAAGATCCTTGTTTACAAGGAAGTATGTATACTCGCCGATAACATGGTTATTGGGAACACCATAGATTCCGTTATCATATACTGCAGCGTCAAAGAAGTTGGGATAAATATAGGTTGCAAGCTCCTTGGAAGAACCTGTGATCTCGGAACGGAGATCCTCAAGGAAAAAGTTGCTTGCATAGTATGTATAATCCTCTGCACCGCGGATAAGGAAGATATCAAGCTGATTCTTGCCTACATTATCATAGCCTGCTGCATTTCTTACGACAAGGCTGTAGTCACCGTCCATATTGGGATTCTCTGTGTTGACAGTAGTTTCCTCGATATATTCTTCACCCTTCTGAGCTGCCTGGAGCTGCTGCTGAAGTCTGTCAAGCTCTGCCTGCTCCTCAGCCTTCTTTCTCTCTTCCAAGAGCTCGATACGGCCCTTGATGACCTCATCGTACTCGCTGTCAGGGATAGCGTAAAGCTTGATAGCGGTGTCAAACTCTACCTGGGTAATGCTGTTAATAGCTATTTCCACATCCTGGATAGCCTCTGCCGTTGTACTGTCATCAGTAGGTATCCAAAGGCTGAGCGTCATATTGGAACGAGTGGTTACGGCTTCTTCGCCTTCGCCTGTTGTGCCTGCGGTGTCGCCGCTGCTTGCGATAGAACAGCCGGAGCTGAGCACGCCGCTCAAAATGATGAGGGCACAGAGCAGAAGACTTGCAAATCTCTTTTTCATTTAGGGATCCTCCTCAAAGCGCATTTACGCATCATTAACATTAATATTCTACATCAAACATAACTTTATGTCAAGTTTAATTTCTCTCGCAAAATTTGATTTTTGAGTCAAAAACACAAACTTTTTGCCATCAATCTTTTTTTGATTGTAACAAATGTGCAGTTGCCTTACTGCTTTTTGTGACTTTTGGCATTTTTTCGGGCATAATCAACAATTTTGCTTCAATTACTTCGTGCAGCTATCACGCAAAAAATTAACATTTTGGTCATTTCCCGACCGGAGCGGCATCAAAAATCAAGGAAATCCTTGAGTCTCTTTGAACGGCTGGGATGACGAAGCTTACGGAGCGCCTTTGCTTCAATCTGGCGGATACGCTCTCTTGTGATATTGAACTTCTTACCGACCTCTTCAAGAGTATGCGTTCTGCCGTCCTCAAGACCGTAGCGAAGCTTAAGGACCTGCTCTTCACGGGGAGTGAGGGTATGGAGGACCTCTCTGATCTGTTCGCGGAGCATTGCGTATGATGCGGCATCCTGGGGAGCGGGACTGTCATCATCGGGAATAAAATCGCCAAGATGGGAATCCTCCTCCTCACCGATGGGAGTTTCAAGAGACACGGGATCCTGTGCGATCTTCATGATCTCTCTTACCTTTTCGGGAGACATACCGATCTTCTCTGCCACCTCATCTGCGCTTGCCTCATGGCCAAGCTCCTGGAGAAGCTGACGCTGATAGCGGGAAACCTTATGTATGGTCTCCACCATGTGGACGGGGATACGGATGGTTCTTGCCTGATCAGCTATCGCTCTGGTTATCGCCTGGCGGATCCACCACGTTGCATAAGTTGAAAATTTATAGCCCTTGGTATAGTCAAATTTTTCAACTGCCTTCATCAGGCCGAGGTTACCCTCCTGGATGAGGTCAAGGAAGAACATTCCCTTTCCTACGTATCTCTTTGCAATACTTACAACAAGACGGAGGTTCGCTTCAATGAGCATCTGCTTTGCCGCCTCATCGCCGTTTGCCATTCTTTCTGCTATCTCAAGCTCCTTATCTGCATCAAGAAGAGACACCTTACCGATCTCTTTGAGGTACATTCTTACGGGGTCGTCAATGGCAAGACCCTCCTGCTGGAGCATCTTCTCCATATCTTCGGCGCTTTCCAGCTGCTCTACCTCAGTCTCGATCTCCTCAAACTCCGCAGGGTTCTCATAGCTGGTTACCTCAATGCCGTTTGCTTCAAGCTGATCATACACCTTTTCGATCTGATCGATATCGTAATCGGCAAATTCGATAGCCTCCATGATATCCGCATTGGAGAGAGAGCCCTTTGCCTTACCCTTTTCGATAAGGACCTTGATATCAAACTGTTTCTTTTCCTGTTCCATGATTATCCTTTCCCATGCCTTTGCATTATCTTAATTATTTTTATTTTCGTTTCTTCTTCTTTCAAGCAAAGAGCTTATATCCCATCCCTCTTCCCTTTGCCTGATCTTTTCCGCCTCCGCCTTCAATGCGGCGGCGGCGTCCAGAAAAGCGCTTTCCGAATTATTTGTAAGCTCTCTTCTTTTTGCTACCATCTGTTCAGCCTTTGATATCTCCTCCGGAGAAAAGCTTTCTCCCAGCATTGCAAAATCAAAGCCTCCGGCTTCATGGCATTCCTTTATTTTAACGTAGAGTCTGCGATTTAGCTCAGAGAAAAACATTTCCGGAGAAAGCAGCTCTTTTTCTCTGTCCGTATCCACAAGCTCTCCTCTATAGAGCATAAGACCGAGCACCGTGCTTTCCAATGCCCCTGATTTTTTCTCCTTGGCAAAATCCGGATCCACACGGTCTCCCAGTCGGGCGGTGGAGCGGATAAGCTCATCTCTATCCTTTTTCTTTCGCTCGTTTTCCTTCCTTCTGAGTATGGAGCGGATATCTGCCTTGATCCCCTCAGCATCTATCTCCAAAAGCTTTGAAGCCTTCTGAACGTATATCCCTCGCTCTACCTTGGAAGGAATATCGGCTATGATATAGCATAGCTCTCTTGCAGCTCTGACCTTTTCATCGGTATTTTCCACATTGTATTTCGACAGGATCTTATATATCTTATAGTCAAACGGAGTTTGTCCGCTGTCCAGCACTCTTCTGAATTCCTCGGCACCGTACGCCTTTATAAAATCATCCGGATCCTTCTCACCGGGCACCTTTACCACTCTCACGGAAATATCCAGCTCACTGAGAGTTTGCAGGGCGCGGTTTGTTGCGTTCTGGCCTGCTCCGTCCGAATCGAAGCACAGGCACACCTTATCGGTATACTTTTTAAGAAGCCTTGCGGTCTCCGCATTGAATGCGGTCCCAAGTGCTGCTACTGCATTTGTAAAGCCTGCGGCATGGAGCGAGATGACGTCCATATAGCCCTCGCAAAGGATGAGATAATCCTCCTTAGAATTCTTTGCAAAATTCAGACCGAAGAGGTTTCTGTGCTTTTTGAATGCGGGGGTATCAGAAGTATTTATGTATTTAGGCTTTGAATCATCCAGCACTCTTGCGCCGAATGCAACCACATTTCCCGAAACGTCTATTATGGGAAACATCACCTTATTGCGAAAAACGTCGTATGTATGCTTTTCGTTCTTTTTACTTCTTGCGCACAAAAATGCGCTCACCATCTCCTCATCCGTATATCCCTTGGATTTGAGATAATTCTTCAGGCTATCGTAGGAATTGGGTGCATATCCCAGCCCGAAATGCTTGACCGTGGATCCGGTGAGCTTTCGGTTCATCAGATACGTGCGCGCCTCGGCGCCCTCGTCTGAATACAGGGCTTTATGGAAAAATCTTGCCGCCAGCTTATTCATCTCAAGGATCCTTGAACGGCTTACACCCTTTTTATCACCCTTATCATCATCGGGAAGAGTTACCCCTGCCCTTTTTGCAAGAAACTCAAGCGCTGCTCTGTAATCAAGATTTTCCATTCGCATAATGAAGGTGATCACGTCCCCCCCTGCTCCGCAACCGAAGCAATAATAATGTCCGTCCCCTGTATAGACGGTAAATGAGGGGCTTTTTTCGCTGTGGAAGGGACACAGACCTTTAAGATTTGAGCCTGCTCTGGAAAGGCTCACGTAGGAGGATATCACATCTTCTATTGAATTACGGAATTTCAGGTCTTCTATAACACTTGCACTTATCATGTGATCCTCCTTTCAAAAATCAATAGTCGGCTGGCTTTTGCCAAACTGCGGGCATGAACAGCTTTTTGAACAGATCTATAGCGTATCTGTCCGTCATGCTGGAAATGAAATCGCAAACGCATCTGCCAACAGGCTCAAATTCGGTATTATAATAATAAAGCTCGGGCATTTCCTCAGGATGAAAAACAAAATATTCATAAAGCTCCTTGAGCATGCTTTTAGCTTTGATCTCCTCGCCCTTTGCTACAGGATTCTTATAAACAGCCTCGAAAAGGAAGCTGCGAAGAGCAAGCATCGCCTCTCCCACCTCAGCGGTCATCGTTATCTCCGGCTTATCGCGGCTGGCATCTATTACGCTGGTGACCATGGTATTGATCCTTTGGCTGTGGCCTCTGCCGAGAGCCGAGAGGATATCTTTCGGAATATCGTCAAGGGTCAGGATGCCGGCGCGGCAGGCATCGTCTATATCATGGTTTATGTATGCAATTCGGTCGGCAAATTTAATTATCCTGCCTTCCAGGGTCTCGGCAAGATTATCGCCTGCATGATTAAGTATACCGTCTCTCACCTCAACGGTAAGATTCAGTCCCTCGCCGTTGTTTTCAAGCCGCTCAACAACGCGCACGCTCTGCTTATAGTGAGTAAAGGAGGGATCGAAGCATTCCTGCATTACCGTTTCGCCCGCATGGCCGAAGGGGGTATGTCCAAGATCGTGTCCAAGCGCCTGTGCCTCGCAAAGATCCTCGTTGAGCATAAGAGCACGGCATATTATCCTCGCGATCTGGGAGACCTCCAGGGTATGGGTAAGGCGGTTTCTGTAATGCTCATCCACGGGGAAAAGAAAGACCTGGGTCTTATGCATAAGTCTTCTGAACGCCTTTGAGTGGATTATCTTATCTCTGTCACGCTGGAACTCGGTCCTGTTCTGGCAGGGAGTATACTCATAGTCCCTGCCCTTTGTATTGCTTGTTAAAAAAGCATAGGGAGAGAGAGTTTTCTTTTCCCTCTCACAAAATAGTTCGGCAACTGTCAAATATATCTTCCCCTTTCGGGTTAAATTCAAACACTCTTCTGCCCTTAATATACGCAAAAAATTACTTTTTTACTTTTTCTTTTGAACTTTTTTTGATTTTTTTGTTTTTTTGCCTGTTTATCAGCTATTATATGCCCATTTTGTAAATAATTCTTTTCTCACTTTGTAACTTTATTGACAGCAAGCGCGAAAGTGATATATAATAAGGGAGAATTATTTTTTAAGGACAGATCATGAAAAATAGCTTGGCTTATCTGAAAAAATACAAAAAGGAAACCGTGCTGGGGCCTCTTTTCAAGCTGATCGAGGCTACATTTGAGCTTCTGGTTCCTTTAGTGGTGGCATCTATTATTGACGAAGGCATCTCCCGTGGAGACAGGGCGCTGGTCATCCGTTCAAGTCTGCTTATGGTGCTTCTCGGAGTAATGGGACTTTTTTTTGCGGTGACGGCTCAGTACTTTTGTGCAAAGGCGGCGGTAGGCTTCGGCACCGATATACGAAACAGCCTTTTTGCAAAGATACAATCTCTGTCGTACTCACGCATCGATTCTTACACCACAAGCGCCCTTATAGCGCGTCTCAGCACCGACGTGAATTCCATGCAAAACGGTGTCAACCTCTTTTTGCGTCTTTTCTTACGCTCTCCCTTTATTGTTATCGGTGCGGCGGTGATGGCTTTTACGGTGGACGCACAAAGCGCGCTTTGGTTCGTTATCGTTATCCCCATTCTCAGCGCCGTTATTTTCGGAATAATGCTTCTTTCCGTTCCCCTTCACAAAAAGGTTCAGGGAAAGCTTGAGAACGTTCTCGGCATCACAGAGGAAAATATCAGCGGAGCAAGAGTTATACGTGCATTTGCCGGAGAGGAACGGGAGATATCCCGTTTTGAGGATGAAAACTCTCTTCTCAATTCCTTTCAGAAGAAGGTTGGACGCCTTTCCGCTCTTATGAATCCCCTGACCTATGTCATTATCAATTTTGCTATCATCGCTCTTTTGTGGACAGGCGCCGTTCGGGTCGACAGCGGAGCAATTCAAGTGGGAGCGGTGGTTGCGCTGTTCAACTATATGTCTCAGATCCTTGTTGAGCTGATAAAGCTCGTCACCGTCACCGTCAGTATCACAAAGGCCGTTGCCTGCTCACACAGAGTTGAGGATGTACTTTTTGCTCCTGCGGAGCAAAAGAATACCCCAGCTGATATTCACACGCAGGACAAGGTATCCTTTTGCAATGTGACCATGAGATATACAGGTGCCGCAGAGCCATCGCTTTATGATATTTCTTTTTCCGTTCGGGAAGGTGAAACAGTAGGTATCATCGGAGGAACGGGTAGCGGAAAAACAACGCTTGTGAACCTTATCGGAGGTCTTTACTCCCCGGAAAGAGGCATCGTTTGCGTTGACGGTGCGGACGTGTTTTCCCATGACAGCGATTCCCTCCTTCAAAAAATCGCCTATGTTCCTCAAAAATCCGTTCTTTTCAAGGGGACGGTGCGCGATAATCTTTATTGGGGAAGGCGGGCAACCGATGAAGAGCTCTGGGAGGCATTACGGGCAAGCTGTGCCGAGGAATTCGTTTTGGAAAAGGGAGGTCTTGATTCTCCCGTTGAGCAAAACGGCAGGAATTTTTCAGGCGGTCAGCGACAGCGGCTTTGTGTTGCACGGGCTCTTGTAAGAAAGCCGGAAATCCTCATTCTTGACGACTCATCCTCGGCTTTGGATTTTGCCACCGACCGTGCGATGAGAAAAGCTATTAAGAATCTGCCCTTTTCGCCTACGGTATTCATCGTTTCACAGCGGACCTCGTCTATCATGCACGCCGATACGATTATCGTTATGGATGACGGACGCGCCGTGGGCATCGGAAAGCACGATGAGCTTTTGAAAGACTGCGCCGTTTATCGCGAGATATACAATTCCCAGTTCAAAAAAGGAGGAGAAGCAAAATGAAGCGCTCTTCTACTTTGAAAAGGATACTCACCTATCTGGGAAGCCGCAAGCTGCTTATCCTTCTTTCTGTTGTTTTTGCGGCTGTAAGCGTTGCGCTGACGCTGTATCTTCCCACCGTTTTCGGAGACAGCATCGACAGGATGCTGGGCAAGGGAGCTGTGGATTTCAAGGCTATCACCTCCCTTTTTATCAAGGCAGGAGCAGTTATCCTTGCAACTGCCGTTGCAAACTGGCTGATGAGCATTATAAACAACCGCATTACCTACGGGGTAGCACGAGATATACGAAACTCTGCCGCGGCAAAGCTGCACCGACTGCCTCTGGCTTATATTGACAGCCATCCCGAGGGAGACACGGTCAGCCGCATTATCACCGACGTTGACCAATTCACCGACGGTCTTCTCATGGGCTTTTCACAGCTTTTCACCGGAGTTATTACTATCCTCGGAACTGTGGGCTTTATGATAGCAATAGACTGGAAGATCGCCCTTATCGTTATCCTTCTCACCCCCCTTTCTCTCCTTCTTGCGCGATTTATTGCAAGCCGGACCCACAAAATGTTCAAGACCCAGGCAAGCGTTCGCGGCGAGCAGACCGCATTCATTGAGGAAATGGTTGAGAATCAGAAGGTTGTCCGTGCATTCGGTATGGAAAACGAATGCACGGAAAGATTCGAAGAAATAAACGAGCGTCTTCGCCGCGCATCCTTGAAGGCCACCTTTTTCTCCTCCCTTGTTAATCCCACCACAAGGATCATATACAACATCATTTATGCAGTCGTTGCCCTGATCGGTGCACTAACCGTTATCTCAAGCACTTCGGCTGCGCTGACCGTTGGAGGACTTTCCTGCCTGCTCTCTTATGCAACACAGTATGCAAAGCCCTTCAACGAGATATCCGGCGTTATTGCAGAGCTCCAGAATGCCATCGCCTGTGCTCAGCGAGTTTTTGAGCTTTTGGATGAAAAAGAAGAATCCGCTGACGGAGAAAAAGAGCTTTCCCATGTTTCGGGAAAGGTGGAGTTTGAGAACGTCTGCTTCTCTTATGCTCCTGACAAAAAGCTGATCGAGGAGCTTGATCTCTCGGTAAAACCGGGCATGAGAGTTGCTATCGTCGGACCTACAGGCTGCGGAAAGACCACTCTCATAAATCTTTTGATGCGCTTTTACGATGTGGATCGGGGTACCATACAGGTTGACGGAATATCTCTGCCGACTCTTAAAAGAAAAAGCCTCAGAAAGAATTACGGCATGGTTTTACAGGAAACGGTGCTGCGCCGCGGTACCGTTGCCCAAAACATTGCCATGGGACGGCCCGACGCTACGAGAGAGGAGATCATCTCCGCAGCAAAGGAGGCTCATGCGGACAGCTTTATAAGACGACTGAAAAACGGTTATGACACAGTCATTTCTCCCGATTACGGTCTCTCTCAAGGGCAACGCCAGCTTCTATGTATCGCACGCATCATGCTGACCCTGCCTCCCATGCTTATTTTGGACGAGGCGACCAGTTCCATTGATACCAGAACGGAAATGAAGATTCAGGATGCCTTTGCAAAAATGATGCAGGGCAGAACCTCATTCATAGTGGCTCACCGTCTCTCAACGGTGAGGGATGCGGATCTCATTCTTGTGATGGATAAAGGAAAAATAATTGAATCGGGCACCCATGACGGTCTCCTTTCCATGGGCGGCTTTTATGCAAAGCTCTATAACAGCCAATTTGACGATTGACCTTCAGAGCCTTTGATCTCCGTTAAATCAGATGGGGAGAGAAGATACGGTCGCTTTTTTGAAAAAAGCTCTGCAAAAAACTTTAAGTATGGGTTTAGATAAAAATTGCAAGCGAAAAGGCGTCGCCAAAGCAGGGACTGCTTTGGCGACGGCACCGAAGGTGCCGTAACCTAAAAAGAGTAAAGATGGGAAAAATGAGCTCGTTCATTTTTTTCCATCTTTACTCTTTTTTAGGTTCTTTTTGCCTTTTAGCTGTCCTGATTTATTTTGCTTTCTTCTTGGAAAAAAGAATATTGATCAGAACGTAGGCGCATATAAGGACTGCTACGGATATGCTGAGATATGCGTACATCGTGCCCTCTCCCACAGCATTACCGAAAAAATAAACGTTACAGTCCACCGTATCTCTGAAGCTTTTGACGACTTCTTTTGAAACTCCGTCACCGAGCATCTCCTTAAACACGCCGTTCATGGCATGGTTGCGAAGAAGGCTTGTTGCATAAGTACCCGGCAAGAAGGACAGCACTCTCTGGAGTCCCTCTCCGAACTGGGAGATGGGCATATATGCGCCGCAGATAAAGCCGTACGCTGAGCTTACGATGCTTCCAACGGCAGATATCTGTCCCTGAGTTGAGAGGAAATAGTTTATGACCGAGGAAAGTGCCACTCCAAACATCACAATAAGGAAGCTGTCCAAAAACAGCTTTGCAACATCAAAAAATGAGAGATACCAG
>SVQJ01000100.1 GCA_015065395.1 Oscillospiraceae bacterium | reverse complement strand
CGAGGAGATCCTTATCCGTGCCGGCGAAAGATTTGACGAGATCATAAACCGCACGCAGGTTTACGACAGCGTTTTCTCACGATCAAAATGGATGAGATCCAAAAGCACTCTCAACAAGATGGCGACGGCTTTTATGGCTGAGCCTATTACAACTGCCAATATGGTAATTCAGGCGGTGAGGGACATTAAATCCGGAGAGAAAGCAAGGATTAAGGCGGGTATTCGCTCTATCGGAAGCGTTATCGTTACGACCATAGTCAATGCGGCTCTTGTTTCTTTTGTTTACGCAATGAGAGACGAGGATGAGGATGAAAGCTATTGGCAGAAATATCTTGAATCCTTCCTTCAGAGAGCTCCCCAGGATCTTATAAACGTTTCACAATACGTGCCTTATCTCAAGGATTTCTGGTCTGTTTTCCAGGGCTACGACGTTGAGAGAATGGATCTTTCTCTTGTTGGCGATCTTATGGACTGCGTGAAGAAGATCTCAAAGACTGCTTTTGATGAAAATGCGACCACTGAGGATCAGCTGAATGTTCTTCTCGATTTCTCATCAAAGATATTTGATCTCACCGGAATTCCCGCTTCAAACGCAGTCAGAGACGCAAGGGCATTTCTTTACACTGTCGGGAACGCTGACACCAAGGGGACTCCCCAGGGATGGAAGGAGGCGGCATTGGACGGTCTCTTTGAAAAGGCTGTTCTTCTCAGCGGCCTTGCTCCGAGCCCCAAGGATGCGGACAAGCTTTATCGAGCGATCATGTCAGGAGACAAGGCGAGATTCAAGCAGATCGCCGACCGACTGGATGAAGAAGGAAAGACAACGAAACAGATACAGTCTCTTATCGTTACCGGACTGAAAAACAATGACGAGAGGATCACCGATGCTGCAGAGGCGAGAAATGCGGGAAATACCGCTAAATACACAAAAATCCTTGAAGATATTGTTAAGGATGGTTTTGCAAAATCGTACGTTGAGAAGGCTGTCATCTCCAAAATGTCTCAGATGAACAAAAAGGAGCCTGAGGAAAGCGAGTTTGGTGTTCCGGATCCTACAGAGAGCGAGGAATACTATTCCATATTCGACATTAATGACATTTATATCAATCTGGAAGCAGGAGATCAGACAGAAGCGCAGATCGCCATTGATGATATTTATGAAAACAAATATGCAAAGGCACTGGCGGAGCTGAAGGACGACGAGGGCGAAGGGGATGCCGAAAGAAAGGCACTGAGCAGCCTTCGCAACATGATCAGCGGCAAATATCGCGATATTTACAAGGCTTCCGATGAGGCGGAACGGGAACGTATCCGCGAGCTGCTTCTCGACATACACGTGAACGGCGAGCAGCTTTACAAAGAAAAAACCATCGACGGATGGGGAGAGGATGATTAAAATTTATGGCAAAATACACTTTGGACGTCGGGCGACGGGGACGGCAGTTTACTATTGAAGGGCTGCACGTGGGAGACAACGGTTTTCGCACATACGAATTTGCCTTTATTTCGGGAGGGGACATACTTCCCCTCCCCGACGGGTGCATTGCTACGCTTTATGCTCGACTTAAAAGCGGCACTACGGTATACGATACGTGCGTGATCGAGGGAGATACCGTTAAATACGTGCTGCGGGGCGGTGACGGAGAGGGCGCTTCGATCACATCGGAAGCGGGGCTCGTTGAGTGCGAGCTTCGCCTGACTTCGGCTGACGGTAATATACTGACGAGCCCGAAGTTTACTATGATGATTGATTCCGTTCTGCAGGACTCAGAGGAGATCGAGGCACAGGAAAGCTTCTCTGCACTGACGGATGCCCTATCGAGGGTGCTTGAGGCTGAGAGCGGGCTTGCTTCAAAGGTTGGCAAGGTGGAGGGTGTTCCCGGGAATGCCGTTATATTCGGCGAGGGCGGTGCGATTGCGGACTCGGGCCGCGCTCCCGCGAGGATCTTTACCGTTTACTATGATGAGAGCGGGGATGAAAATGAGAAAAACAGGGCTTTGCTTGATCCCTTGAATTCTTGCCTCAATGCGGGCATCGAGTTTGCGGTTCAGATGGACTTGGGCGACAAAGTTTGCCCTTGTGTTTGGCGCAAAGCGAATGTGCCGGGTACCCGATGGATATTCATTGGCGCCGACAATGATGACGGCCTTATATACACGGTTGATATTCGTACCGGGTCTGTAGCTTATGAGACAACAGATATTTATGAATGGGACAGCTTTGACGAGAACGGCACGATCCCCGCAACGCAAAAGTTAACCGCAAAATGGGTGAAGGAGCAGATAGCAGAGATGGCTCCGGTGTTGGGAGAGGATTATTTTACTGCCGAAGTAATTGCTGCGGCACTTGAAGAATATTTCAAGGAAAAACCCATAGTCACAGTGGAGACAGATCCCACTGTCCCCGAATGGGCAAAGCAGCCTGAAAAGCCTACATACACGGCGGAGGAGGTTGGAGCGCTCCCTTCCTCTTATACTCCTCCTACACAGACGGCCGATCAAGTAGGCGCAGATCCTAAAGGAACGGCAGATTCAAAGGTATCAGCGCACAATACAGCGACAGACTCTCATAACGATATCAGAACTCTTATTAACGAGCTTACAACAAGGCTCAATACCATTGCAAACAGTACTGATACCGACCTTGACCAGCTTTCCGAGCTCGTTGCCTATATTAAAGCAAACAGAACGCTTATTGATAGCATTACTACAAGCAAGGTTAGCGTTTCCGATATTATCAACAATCTTACTACCAACGTATCTAACAAACCTCTTTCCGCAGCTCAGGGTGTTGTACTCAAGGCTCTTATTGATGCTATCACCGTTCCTACAAAGCTTTCACAGCTTTCGGGAGACACTACCCACAGAACGGTAACGGATGCTGAAAAGACTTCTTGGAACGCCAAGAGCGATTTCAGCGGCGCGTATGCTGATCTTACAGGCCAGCCTACAATTCCTACTGTTCCCACGAACGTATCTGCGTTTGAGAATGATGTCGGATATATCAAGGAGTCGGAACTTGACTCTGCCGTTGATGCGGCTTTGACCAAGGCAAAGGAAAGCGGAGAGTTTGATGGAGATACCGGTGAGCGTGGTACAGGTATTCTCAAGGTAACTACTTCTACAACAAGCGCAAGCGGTACAGGCCCCACGGGAATTGCAATCAAGTATAAGATTGCACTATCAACAGTAAAGAGCGAAGCGGGCGTTGATGAAGTTCTTATCGGGGACATTGTTGAGCGTTCATACTACCATTATCAAGTTGCAAATGTAGACGAAAGCTATGTTTACCTCGGTGCTTATACGAGTATTAGAGGTGCTACGGGTCCGGCGGGAGCTACAGGCCCACAGGGTCCTGCAGGTGAAACCGGACCCGCAGGCGCAGACGGAGCAGACGGCTATACTCCCGTAAAAGGCGTAGACTACTACACCGAAGATGAGCAATCCGAATGGTCAGAGTACATAGCATCCGAGCTTGCCAAAAGAGGTCAGCTCAAGCCTGAATTTGCACAGTCCACAGAATGGCTCAACGCAAATGGCGACACATCAAAGATGTACGTTCTTCCCGATGGTTTCATATATGCGTATATGCTGACGGAAAAGGAAGTCGAGACCGAGCCGTCATATAAAAACTGGTTGACATATTCCATTAATGCCGATGGTAGTGACTATAAAGGCGACAACGGAGAAGACGGTTATAGAAAAGGCTATCGTTATTCAGCATCTTCTGCGGTTGAAAAAGCACAGGCATCTCACGATTGCGTTGGCTTTATTCCTGCTAAGGCAGGCGACATTGTTAGGATTGCCAATGTTACACGCCCGACTTCATCAAATGACGGAAGTGCTTATGCTTGTGCATATTTCTTCGACAGCAGTTTTGCAAAAACAAATGGTCAAGTCATATTCAAAGATACTGCGACTTACGAAAACGGGGTACTTTCGTGGACTGTTCCGTCTTACAATAATATCGCATACTTCAAAGCAACTTTAATGGGCGTTTCCGATGAAACAATTATCACAGTAAATGAAGAAATTACAGAAGGCGGTGGAAGTGGCGGTACTACAACAGTAACCGAATATGCTTGGGTAAGTACGGGACTTGCTTTTGTTCCTGCTGATTATGAGGACAGAATTATCGACCTCGAAAATGAAGTTTCGCAGAACTCAGCAGACATTGCAAGTCTTAAAAAGGGCATAACAACATCAACGCCTATTAAAACGTGGGACGCACCTATCTATGATGCGAATATCCCAGTATTTGAGCTTGCAATCGAAAAATCAGCAATAACATCGGATGAATTAACGGTTGATGCGGTCTATGCAAAGTATGATGCTCTTATGGCAAGGCATCCAAATTACATCACCAAAACAGACCTTGGTTTGTGTTCGGACGGAGTACAGCACGTTTACAGATACGATTTCCGTGAACCTGAACCGCACAGAGGAACAACGGGCAAAAAAGAGTGGAGTGAGACCAAAACAAAGGCAATCATTATAAGCGGTATCCATTGGGAGTGGGGCGGTATATTTGCTCTTTATAATGCTCTTGAAGAAATCGCTGATAATCCTGCTTTGTTTGATTTTAAAAGAAACACACATATTATTGTTCTTCCTGTTTGCAATCCTTATGCGGTGGCAAATCAGAGTGTAAGAAACGCCAATCAGGTTGAAATACACCGTAATTTTGAAGTCGATTTTATTTATCCCAACGAGGAAGGATATATTGAAATAGGCGAAAGAAGCCACGGCGGTACAGCTCCCTTGTCTGAGGTTGAAACACAGTATATAGACAACATTATGAAGAACAACACCGATGCGGCGTTCTTCTTGACTTGTCATTCCTGTCAGGGCGACGAGGTTTACGGAACAAGCTTTATTTGGTCTTCCCCTGCAACGTATCATATGTGCAATATGGCATATCGTTTGATTGATAAATTATCTAATGCTTGGAACGATAAATACGGTGATGAACTTGCTGATGGCATTGCGGATTATCGCACTTCCAATCTGCCCGAATGGGATAGAAGACTTGGTATGGCTTATCTTTCAACAACAAACGGCTCTGAGCAGAAACAGGCAACGAAATACGGTATTCAGGGAACGAATATTGAGATAACGGATGCCTTTTTGACACATGGCACAAAAGCAAATCCCGAAGCTTATTTGTCCTCTTTCACAATGTCAAGAGGCGCAGAAGTATATGTAAACTTCTTGCTGACTGCTTTTGGTGTATATGATCATAAGGATAAAGAGCAGTATGCACCTACGGTAACAGAATAATGCCTGATTGCTGAGTAATAAACGGGGATATAGTTCTCAAAGGAAGGAGGTGAAACCGATGGATAAACTGGATCCTCAGCTGACATGGGCCGTGGTGATCGCAATTCTTACCCTTATTCTTCTGGTGCTCAACGTATATGAGAAAGTATCCGGATTGCAAAAAAAAGCAAAAGAACCGAATGATAGGCAGGATGAACGCCTATCGAAGTTCGAGAGAAGGCTCGAAAACGTGGAGAGGAAGCTTGATAATGACGACAGACGCCTGAGCGAAATCAAAAAAGGTGACCGTGCGACGCAGAGGGCGCTTATTGCACTTCTGGATCATGCGCTGGACGGTAACAATCTTGAACAAATGGAAAAAGCTAAAAACGAGCTAAACAATTACTTGATCGAAAAATAAGGAGAAAGAATATGAAATTTATTGAAGCTTTTGAGCTTATGAAGCAGGGGGCAAAAATTAAGCTTCCCAACTGGGGCGGGTACTGGGTATATGATGCTGACACCGACAGCATCTATATGCACACAAAGGAAGGAAACGTGCTTGAAATCAGAGAGAGCAAACGTCTTTCATATACTCTCGGCAACATCATGTCAGATGAATGGATCATTGCTGATAAGGATAACACGCCTATCCTCGGCGGTACTGCTACATTCAGTTTCGGAGATGCACTCAAGTTCCTGAAGCGCGGCTTTAAGGTTGCAAGAAAAGGCTGGAACGGCAAAGGTATGTACCTCTGGCTTAAGCCTGAGGCAATCATAAAGAAAGAATGGTGCAGAGATCCTATGCTTATTGAATGCATTGAAACGAACGGCGAAAATATCCTCGCTCTCGGCACTATCTGTATGTATACCCACGACAGCACAGGAAGAAATGCTATTCTCACCGGATGGCTTGCAAGCCAGAGTGATATGCTCTGCGAGGACTGGATCCTTGTTGATTAAGAAAGGAGAAAATTATGAAGAATTTTGTTAAAAAAATAGCACCCAGATTCAAGTCATGGGCACTGTGGCTCTCACTCGCATCCCTTGTTGTTTTCTGCACAAAGGAAATTGCGGGGATAGATCTTTCTGATACCGTTGACAGCTTTATGAACGTGCTCCTACCCGTTCTCGTTGCTTTTGGCATCGTCAATAATCCAACTGATAAAAATTCATTCTGAGAGGTGTACCATGAGTAATTCTGCGCTTGCAAAAAAATACATACCTTCTCCTTCCACCAACCATTGGGGAACACGAAAGGAGAAAATTAAGAAGATCATAATTCATCACGCGGCGGCGGTGGGTTCGGCAGAGAGGCTCGCACGGCTTTTCGCTTCGGAATCGAG
>SVQJ01000099.1 GCA_015065395.1 Oscillospiraceae bacterium | reverse complement strand
CCGCCAGTCCGATACAGGCTCGAACTGGCAGCTTAAATTTGTTCTTTTTTGTGTCTACTAACTATTGACTGTTTCACTCCGAAAATCAGAGGCTTGCTTTTTTTGTTTCCATAACTTTTCTTATTGCGTCTATTGATTCATCACTTATAACATGCTCGATTTTGCAGGCATCCTCGGAGGCGGTCTCTTCGCTGACACCCATGGAAATCAGAAATTTTGTTAAAAGATTATGTCTGTTAAATATTTTTTCAGCGATTGTACGTCCGGCCTCCGTCAAGAAGAGATAACCGTCCTTATCACTTGTAACATAGCCTGCCTTTTTTAATAAACCGATTGCGCGGCTGACGCTGGGTTTAGAATAACCCATGTATTCGCCGACATCGATAGCTCGAACATAAGCACTATCCCTTGAAAGGACAAATAGTGTTTCAAGGTACATTTCTCCGGATTCCTGAATATGCATCTTTTTCTCCGATTGTCAATTTTTCTATATTTTATCACATATTATAGCGTTTTTCAAGAGAGAATCATGTACTATTTGAGAACTTTATATAAATAAAGGACGAGGCTGTTTGTTATTCAAAACTGCCAGATATGATTCTTCCAAAAGGGAAAAATCAGCAACCAGCGAGTGCGGCTTTTTTTCGATATCGTCCTGCCGCATCGGAACGAAAAATATATTTTTTCTGTTAAGCAGTGTTCCGATATTT
This sequence comes from Oscillospiraceae bacterium, assembly GCA_015065395.1. GTDB lineage: Bacteria > Bacillota > Clostridia > Oscillospirales > CAG-272 > Avispirillum. The sequence goes on along the minus strand of SVQJ01000099.1, from coordinate 5,929 downwards.
CTAAGATTTGCCGACATTGCATCATTTGAAGCAAGAGCAATGAGAAGATTTCTGTTCTGACGCAAATGAGCCTTTGCACTCATACAAACAGCGGTATCGGTAATTCCCAAGGCGATTTTTGCCAGTGTATTTCCTGTGCAGGGAGAAATTATCAGCATATCTAAGGGTGCTGTTGGACCGAATTTTTCGCTTTCGTGAATAGTGTGAACAACTTTTCTTTTACATATAGCTTCAACTTTATCTATCAGATCTTTTGCTTTTCCGAATCTAGTATCAGTTTCATAAACACATTCACTCATAATAGGAACGATATCTGCACTGTTCATGCATAACTTTCGGAGAGCTTCAAGTGAGTTCTTATGAGTACAGAATGAACCGCAAAATGCATATCCTATCAAAACTTTTGACCTCCTTGTGTGTTTATTAATGAATTGATCGTCTTATATATTATCTCGCCTGCGGTTTTTGGGAAATATTTGCCGGGCAGTGAAAGTGCGCTTATATACTTTCCTTCAAGATATTTCCTTGCTTCGCAAGTAAAGCCTCCGGGCGCTGAAGCAAGCTCAATAAAAAGCGGACAGTTCCATTTTTTTGTATCTTCAATATCAAAAATCAAGCAGGGAACAGTATTGAAAAAAGCATCGCATTCCGGAGGACTTCTATGAAGTTCGGAAAGAGCCAATGAATTGCATCCAAAGCATTCAGCTTCGCTCAGAGATTCATACCGTCTCGCTGTCACAGTTACCTTTCCGCCAAGCGCTGTTAATCTTGAAGACAATGCTTTTCCTATCCTTCCGTATCCTGCTATGCAGAATTTGCCGCCGTTAACTGTTTTAACAGAGTTCTCCATGGCCAAAAGGATTGCTGCTTCTGCTGTGGGGATTGCGTTGAACAGATTGAAATCTTCTCTGTCAGCATAGTCAAAAACTGTGTGTCCATGCTCTAATGCCAGTCTATAGATAAATTTTGATATCATGCCTCCGAAAATCTTACACTTTGGTGGAAGTAACTCAAACAGCGCTTCAGCACTCGTATCATGAGCGGCGTTCAGCTTCCCGTTTTTGTTAAAAGATGGAATTGGGAGGATTACTATGTTGGTGTCATTGGCATCTTTAGGCTTTTCAATACGAACTGCGCTTCCGGCATCCCCGGGTACGCAATTCCAAAGAAAGCATTTGCATTTTTTTGCAAAAAGCTCACCAACTCTAAGCATTCTGCTATCCCCGCCGCAAATAAGTATATTTGAATTTTTCATTTTATATAATCTCTCTGTAAATATAGTGTGTCGATGTGAATTTGTAATTGGTGTACACGCTATATTATATGTTAATGAATGAAAAACTGTTTACAATCAAAAATCATAAGATCAATATACTAAACATATATTTTAACATATCAGGATCAGAGGTTTGATATGTCACGTAGATATAGTGTTTCAGCGGATTATAATGCTTTGTTTTTGCAAAGAGAAAGATGTGTAATACTTGGTGAGTACATAAAGGAAACGGGCGCTACTGTTCGAGATGCTGCAAAAGAATTCGGTATAAGCAAATCAACTGTGCACAAAGATGTTTCAGAGAAACTACAGTATTTCGATAAAGTTTTGTATGAGGATGTGAAAAACGTATTGATGAAAAATAAAGCTGAGCGACATTTGCGAGGGGGAAGAGCAACGAGGATGAAATATAAAAAAGGAAAGCAGTCTCAACCTTAAAGCTGAGACTGCTTTGTTTTATATAACGGCAAAATTCTTATACTGTTCTTTTAGTGCAGGATAGATCTGCTTATATATATTGTAATATGTGTTGTATATTTTATGGTTATCTACATCAGGGTCGAGCTTCTTACCGTCACGCACGGCAATGCTGCAGCCTTCAGCAACGCTTGAATAAATACCGGCTGCGCATCCGCCGAGAATCGCGGCACCAAGAGCAGGGCCTTCATCTGATTCCATGGTTTTTACACTAACGCCGAATGAATCACAAAGGATCTTTCTCCACAAAGGACTTTTTGCGCCGCCTCCGCAGAGGGCCATATCCTTTGCTTCAACACCCATTTCCGAAAGGACGTGGAGGCAGTCGCAAAGTGAGAACGCAACTCCCTCAAGCACGGCTCTTGCCATGTGTGCTTTAGTGTGAATAGCAGAAAGACCAAAGAATACTCCGCGGGCATTGGTATCAAGTACAGGAGTTCTTTCTCCCATGAGGTATGGGAGATAAAGAAGTCTGTCAGCACCCACGGCAATATTTTCAGCTTGAGCATCGATCTCTTTATAAGAAAGGTTATCAGCGATAGTTTTTTTGAACCAATTAAGTGAGAGACCGGCCGCCTGGGTTACACCCATTACGTGCCACTGACCGGGTACGGCGGTACAGAAGGTGTGAACTCTTCCGGATCTGTCGATTACGGGCTTTTCCATGTGAGCAAAAACAACCCCGCTTGTACCGACAGTGGTGAAGGCCTTGCCGCATTCCACAACACCTGTACCTACAGCGGCAGCGGCGTTATCTCCTGCACCTCCGGCAACTGGAATACCTACAGGAAGTCCTGTGACGACAGAGGCATTATCGGTAATATATCCGGTAATATCGGGGCTTTCGTATACTTTTGCAAGAAGAGATTTGTCAATGGAAAGCTTTTCAAGAACCTCATCACTCCAGCATCTGCCGGGGATATCAAGAAGCTGCATTCCAGACGCGTCTGAAACCTCAGTAGCAAATTCTCCAGTCAGCTTAAAACGAATATAGTCCTTAGGCAGGAGAATATGGGCGCACTTTGAGTAATTCTCGGGCTCATTATTTCTGACCCAAAGAATTTTTGAAGCAGTGAAGCCTGCAAGTGCAGGATTTGCAGTTATCTCAATGAGGCGGTCATGACCTACAAGACTTTCGATCTCCTCACATTCCCTTGCAGTTCTTGAATCGCACCAAATGATGGACTTTCTGATAACATTACAATTCCTATCAAGCATTACCAGGCCGTGCATCTGACCTGAAAGACCTATACCCGCGATTTCGGCGGTGTTAACACTTTGTGTTATTTTTGAAAGCGTGATGCAAACAGCGTTCCACCAGTCCTCAGGATCTTGTTCAGCCCAACCGTTATGGGGCTGATACAGCGGATATTCCTCAGTAGCAGAGGCAATCACGTTACCCTTTGTATCAAAGAGAACGCTTTTCGTACCTGAGGTACCCACATCTATTCCGATTAAATATTTTTCAGCCATTTTTCTGATTAAGAGAAGATAACAGAGTTTACGATGCTTTCAAGATATTCCTGTCGGCCGCTTTCGGGTTTAACATCTTCAGTAAGGGAAAGGGCATAATCGCTGAGAGATTCGAGGGTTGCCTTACCGTCAACGATATCTTTACCGATGCCGCTTGCGTATGATGAATATCTTTCTTCGATAAACTTATCGATCCTTCCGTCCTCGATAAGCTTAACAGCGTTGCGAAGTCCGAGAGCGAAAGCATCCATTCCCGCGATATGCGCAAGGAAAATATCCTCCATTGTGTTAGAGCCGCGGCGGGTCTTTGCATCAAAATTCAGTCCGCCGTACTTGAATCCACCGGCCTTAAGAATTTCATACATAGCGTATGTAGTATCATAAATATTGGTGGGGAATTGGTCAGTATCCCATCCCAGGTGATTATCTCCCTGGTTTGCGTCAACGGAGCCGAGAATTCCGTTTATACGGCAGATACGAAGCTCATGCTCAAAGGTGTGACCTGCAAGGGTAGCGTGGTTTGCTTCGATATTAAGCTTGAAATCATCAAGAAGTCCGTATTTGAAAAGGAAGCCGAGAACGGTTGCGCTGTCAAAATCGTACTGGTGCTTGGTAGGCTCCTTGGGCTTAGGCTCGATATAAAAATCTCCGTCGAATCCCTTGGAACGGGCATAGGAAACTGCAAGCTTGAGCATTCTTGCGTAGTTATCATTTTCAAGAGCCATATCGGTGTTAAGAAGGGTCTCATAGCCTTCACGACCGCCCCAGAATACGTATCCCTTACCGCCAAGCTCAATGGTTATATCTATAGCTTTTTTGATCTGAGCAGCCGCATAAGCAAATGCATCGGCATAGGGAGAGGTAGCTGCGCCGTGCATATAGCGAGCCCTGGAGAAGCAGTTGGCTGTACCCCAAAGAAGCTTAATACCGTATTTTTCCATCTGTTCTTTGATGATGGGAACGATTATATCAAGATTTTTCTGGAAATCTGCGAGAGATGCGCCTTCCGGAGCGATATCTCTGTCATGGAAGCAGAAATATTCAATACCAAGCTTGTTCATCATCTCAAAGCCTGCATATACCTTCTGCTTATAGATCTCAATGGGATCAGTTGCACCGAAGCTTTTATCAATAGTTCCTATTCCGAACATATCTGTTCCGTCTGCACAAAGTGTGTGCCAGTAGCACATAGAGAAGCGGAGATGCTCAGCCATTGTCTTTCCTGCGATTATTTCATCCTTGTTGTAATACTTGAAGCTGAAAGGATTTGTAGAAGCAGGTCCTTCGTATTTAATTTCGGGAATGGTAAAATATTCACTCATAGGGGTAACCTCACTTTTTCAAAAAAATTCTGTTTACAGTTTAACATATCTTTTCATGATTTGCAACGGTTGTTTGTGATTAATTATTGACGAAACCGATAAAATGGTTTACAATAAGACAGAAAGAAACCTAAGGAGTAAATTGATGAAATCAATAACAATACTGCTTCTTCACATGCAACACGGCGGTATCGAAAAGCAGACTATCACTCTTGCTAATCAGCTGGCTGAGAAGTACCGCGTTGATATAATTTCAACATATTCGATGAATAAAGAGCCCGCCTATCCTTTGGACAGCAGGGTTTCTGTAAAATATCTTATTGACACAAAGCCCAATCGAGATGAATTCAAAGCAGCTGTAAATAACAAAAATATTTTTAAGGTATTTAAGGAAGGCTTGCGTGCCGTAAAAATTTTGCGAGCAAAAAATGCTTTGATGATAAAGGCAATAAAAAATTTGTCATGCGACTATGTGCTGTCAACAAGGAGTGAATTTGCCGAAATGCTTTCAAAGCATGCGCCTGACGGAGTGATAACAGTAACTCAGGAGCATCTTCATGATGATAGCGAAAAATATGTTAAATACGTCAAACGTGCTTTTTCAAATCTGGATTATCTTGTTGTTCTATGCGAAGGATCTGAACAGAACTATTCAAAATGGCTATCGGATAATAAAGGCATAAAAATTGTGCGAATTCCTAATATTCTCGAAGAAATACCTGAAAACAGTGCAGAAATTACCTCGAACAATATCGTATCAGTCGGCAGACTTCATCCTGTTAAGGATTTTGGTACGCTGATCAAGGTTTTTGAAAAGGTAAAGAATTCTGTACCCGACGCTCATCTTACGATCGTTGGCGGCGGTGATGAAGAGGAAAGTCTCAATAACTCCATAAAAGAAGCAAAGCTTGCTGACAGCGTCAAGCTAACCGGCATGGTATCAAAAGAGGAAGTTGGAAAGTATATGCTTTCTTCCGATATATATGCAATGACATCTCTCACCGAGTGTTTCCCAATGGTCCTGCTTGAGGCATCTGCTGCCGGTCTGCCGCTTATTGCATTTGACGTTCCCGTTGGTCCGAAAGCGATTATAGAAAACGGAAAGAATGGCTATCTTATAGCTGACAGGGATATTGATGCGATGGCGGAGAAGATCATTTATATACTTCGTCAAAGGGATGAGTTAAAATCTCTTGCAATAAACTCCAAAGAAATGGCAAAGAATTATCTTTCTGAAAATATTATGCCTCTCTGGTATGATCTCTTTGAATAACACAAAAAAGCTCCCAATGGGAGCTTTTTTGTCAGCTTGTCGATAAAGTTATCGACAAGCTGCTTCGGACTGTCGAGAAGGATGCAGATTTCGTTTTTCGGGGCTCGT
>SVQJ01000098.1 GCA_015065395.1 Oscillospiraceae bacterium | reverse complement strand
CAGTCTCATTCCGGGAAGCTTTGCGTAGATCCTGTCTGCATAATAGTTATAGTAAACTATCTGAACCAAAAGGATATGATATGATGACCTTCCGATTATTTCCAGAGGCTTGCAATGCCAGTCGCGGCAGCGGTCAATGGCAAAGGCAAGGAGGGGGGCGATAAAGAGTATTGCCATCATGGAGGTAGATTTCCATTCCGTGAAGATGCGTTCCTTATAATCCGTGTAGCATACTATCCAGATATAAAGCGCACCGATCTCAAACATGTGGACCCATACCCAGTTCCATTTTGCATCTCTCTTATAGTACAGATAAATGAAGCATCCGATGGCTACGGCAAAAACATATCTCAAAGCACAGAGACGGTAATCGGAAGGGTCCATTTTTTCCTCGGTCTTGTAATATTCAAACATAAGGTTGAAGATAAAGCAAGCAACGATGCCGTACTTCCATTTGCGGACGACCCAGTAGATCAGGGGAGTGAGGAACACCAGCTGGATGAGAACGGGATAGTAGTATGTACCGTGAACACCGATACCGCCGATCTTCAGATAGTCTATGGTCTGCTGAACGTTGATCTGATTCATGCGGAGGGTCTCGATAAGTATCTCAACGGCGAAAAAAAACAAAAAGGGGAGAATATAGCGCAAAAGCTTTTTAGCAAGGGGCAGGGGGGCGTAGACCTCTATGAGTGTGGACTTTTTTGCATTTTCAAAGGAAGCGGCAACAAGGTAGCCTGTAACGACCATAAAAATGGGAACTGCCATGTTTATCCAGAAGGGAAACCAGTAGTCAAGCTTTTCGTTATGGGTAAAGTCATAATGAGTGGCAACGACCATTATAATGGCGAGACATTTGATAATATCTATGAAACGATTTCGTGCAGCCATAAAGCCTCCGTAAATGATATTTCGTATTTATCTATATAATTTTACACAATTTTTTAGCGTTTTTCAAGTGGAAATGAAATTTATTGAAGAAAAAAGTATAAAAAAGAGAAAAACCAAAAGCAAAGAAATTTGCAATATACGTATTTTTACAAATGTCTCTCGAATTTCGGCAAGATATGGAAACGGAAAAAAGCACGCTTTTTCGGCAAATGAATAAACTCATTTTTTACAACGGCATAAAACATTTGTTCAGGCAGGAAATGATAAAAAATAGATATTTTGGTATTTTATGACAGTAAAAATGGTAAAAAAAGCACAAAAGAATGAAAAATATTCCGAAATATTGAAAAAAATATTGTAAAACATACAAAAAAGTATTGCAAATGCTGGGGTTTCATATTATAATATTAACACTCTCGTGGTGGAGGATTGCATAATCGTTCCACAAAAATGGGGGAAGAATGGAGGAAGAAAACAGTGGCAGATAACGGTCTTGTAGGCAATTATACTCATTCCCTTGATGCCAAGAACAGAGTTTTCTTTCCTGCCAAGTTCAGAGAAGATCTTGGTTCCCCGATCATAATAACCATTAATGTAGACAAATGCCTGTCAGCTTATTCCGCAAGCGAATGGGATACTTTCGTGAAAAAGCTAGGGTCTTATCCCAAGTCCCAGGTGAAAGAGATAAAGCGTATATTCTGCGGAAACGCCATAAAGGTAGTGCCCGACGGACAGGGCAGAGTTATGGTGGATAAAAAGCTTCTTGATTTTGCAGGCATAACAGACAGTATAACATTCGTCGGCTGCGGAGACAGCATAGAGCTGTGGGCTGAAAAGAAGGATCCCCTTTGCGCGCTTGACGATGCTCTTCTTTCCGATATCGGAGAAAAGATGCTTGAGCTTGATATCTGATAAACTGAAAATAAATATTTCGAAAGGCTGAAACACGTGGAATTTGCACATATAACGGTACTTCTCAATGAGGCCGTAGATGCGCTCATGCCGGAGCGGGGAGGCGTTTTTGTAGACTGCACGGCAGGCGGCGGAGGCCATTCGGAAGCGATACTTAAAAGACTGCCCGAAGGGTCCCTTCTTATAAGCCTTGACAGAGATGACAGAGCTATCTGCCGTTGCCGCGAAAGGCTTTCCGTGTACGGGGAAGCGTCAAAGGTAGTCAAAACAAATTATTCCGAGATAGGGAAAGTGCTTGACGATCTGGGAATAGAGAAGATCGACGGAGTACTTTGGGATCTCGGAGTGTCCTCTGTCCAACTTGACGAAAGGGAGAGAGGCTTTTCTTACTCTCATGATGCACCCCTCGATATGAGGATGGACAGAAGCGGCGGAAAGACTGCGGCTGACGTTGTCAACACTTACAGCGAGGAAGAGCTGAGAAGGATAATCTTTGAATGGGGCGAGGAAAAGTTTTCCCAGAGGATCGCTTCTGCCATCGTTTCGGCAAGGAGCGAAAAGCCCATAGAGACCACATTTGAGCTTTCCGATATCGTAACGAACGCTATTCCTCTCGGTGCCCGTAAAAAGGAAAACCAGCATCCCGCAAAACGAACATTTCAGGCAATAAGGATCGAAGTGAACGACGAGCTTTCGATCATTGAACCTTCTTTGAAAACAGCAATAGAAAGACTCAGAAGCGGCGGACGTGCCGCGGTAATAACCTTCCATTCCCTTGAGGACAGAATAACGAAGCAGACCTTCAAGGAGCTTGAAAAGCCATGTACCTGTCCTCCCAGCTTCCCCGTGTGCGTTTGCGGTAAGAAGCCGGTTATAAGGCTTGTAACAAGAAAGCCTACGGTTCCTTCCGAGAAGGAGCTTTTGGATAACCCGAGAGCAAGGAGCGCAAAGCTTAGGGTTTGTGAAAAAATCTGATGATCCGCCTCGGGCGGCGAAAGGAGCGACTTTATTATGGCAAGTGCCGAAATGAGAATAACCACCGCCCAAGAGAATCCCCTCTGCGAGCGACTTAAGGTCAAGTTTGACGGCAGAGGCATATCTAAGGCCGCAATGGATGCGAAAACAGGAACCTTTCGCAGAGTACGCCCCCAGTCCAAGACCGTTGAGACTGTAAAGGCTTATGCAAATCCCTTTGAGGAAACAAGTGAGTTCGTGCGCGCTGATGTAAAGACAAAAACAGCATCCAAGGCGCAGACCGTTCAGTTTGCAAGGGTTAACACCGATTCCAAGGAGGAGAGCGCAAAGAGAAGGATCGCGGCATACGAAAAAACAACGCCCTTTGCATCCGGAGCTTATACGCAGGCTTATGCAAGAGCGGCTCAGATCCGTGCGAGAGCCTATGACGGAAGCGAGGCAAAGGCAAGCGCCGAGCGTATGGCAAAAAGAGTAGAAAAGGTAAAGCGCCCCGCCCCCTTCACTCCCTCCTGGTTCAAGGGCATTCTTCTCGGGTTTGAGGATGATGAGCCTGAGGTTCGTGTCAAGAAGGCTCCCATTTCTCTCAGCCTTATAATGGGGATCGCGATCTTTGCCGTTGTGGTTCTTATGATAATCTTCAGCTTCGCTCAGATCAGCGAGTTCAAAAAGGAGATATCCGTGCTTGAAGGAGAAAGAGAGCTTCTCTGTGAGGAGATCGAGGAGCTTTCTCTTGAAATAGATCTTAAAGGCGATATCAGAGTTATCGAAAAGATCGCAACGGAAGAGTACGGCATGGTAAAAAGCAACAGAGTTGAATCCAAGTATGTAAGCGTGGCGGAGGGCGAGCGTATCGAGGTACCTGCTGTCAGCGAAAAGGAAAAGGATCTTGGCGTTCTCGGCACCATGCTTTCGGTCATGGGTGATAACTGGGACAAGATAATGGAATATATTGACTGATAAATAACTGTTTGCAAGGCGTACCTGTAGGGGCGCCTTGCTTTGGGTTTTGGAAAAAACATAAAAAAATCTGTCTGAACATAGAATATTTCAACAGGTGTGGAATTTGCTTGGCAGCCGTGCTATAATGGGTGTATGCAAAGAAAGGGATGAATATATGGCAAAAAGACGTAAAAGAATAAGCAGAAGGACCTCTCAAAGGACTTTTGCGGTGCTTTTGTGCTTCGGAGCTTTGGCGGCTGTCATTCTGATAAAGCTGATCCAGCTTCAGATCGTCGATTACGATTACTATAAAAAAGCGGTTATGAACGAGATCACCATAGAAACGGCGGTGAATCCCGAAAGAGGCATAATATACGATACGAACGGAAATATCCTTGCAACCAACAGAACGGTTTATCTCTGCTTTATCTCCCCTCAGGACATCATTGATGCAATGGATCCGGAGAAGACCGATGAGGATGATATCAAGCTCTATGACTGGACAGATGCCAAGGGCAAGGAGCATAAGGATATGCCCTTGAATGAGCTTATTGCCTCGTTCCTCTCTGAGGCTCTCGGTGCTGATTATGACGATATCATGGAAAAAGCGGCAAAAAAGGGCAGAAGATATGAGGAGATAGCCGAGGAGATAGTTGAAGAGGATGCCCAGAAGGTCAGAGAATTTATTGAGGAATATAAGCTTACGAGCCAGATATATCTGAGAGCTGATTCCATAAGATACTATCCCTCGGATAATCTTGCAAGCCATGTTATCGGATTTACCAATTCCGACGGCGTGGGCGTTTACGGTATCGAGGCGTATTATAACAATCTCCTTGAGGGAGAGAGCGGCAGATATATAAGCGCTCAGGATGCAAACTCCAATTCCATGGATTATAAGTACGAAAGCTATGTGGAGGCGGAGAACGGATATAACATAGTCACGACCATAGACAGCTATATCCAGTATGAGCTGGAAAATCAGCTTGTGGCGACGCTCAAGGAAAACAAAGCAGCTAACCGTGTTGCAGGTATAGTTATGAACGTCAATACCGGTGCGATACTGGCAATGGCAACCGCCCCCGATTTCAACTGCAACGATCCCTACAGCCTTGATTCCATGTCTCTTGAGGTGCTTTCAGGATACAGCACTGCAGAGGAAAGAGCAGAGGATGCAAAAAAGATCGCGGAAAACAGATTCAAAACCGATAATCCGGGCATATCTGCGGAAAGCTCGGAATATATTTCGGGAGTGGATGCATATTACAAAGCTAATTATGAAAGCCTTTACGAGCAGGCGTATACCAATAAATATTTCGAGCTGCTTTACGCCATGTGGAAAAATAAGGCTATAACCGAGCTTTATGAGCCCGGCTCCACATCAAAGATAATCACTACAGCCATGGCGTTTGAGGAGGGAGTGACAAATCCGAGCGAGGTTTTCACCTGCTACGGAAGCTTGAAGGTCGAAGGCTACGGCTCTCCCATCAGCTGTCACGAAACCTCGGGCCACGGTGCTCTTCCCTATGCCCAGAGCCTGCAGCAGTCCTGTAACCCCGCTCTCATGACTGTTGCTTTCCGTATAGGACGGGAAAAATTCTATAATTATTTTCTCGATTTCGGCTACGGGAATACTACAGGTATCGACCTTCCCGGCGAGGCAGCCACGTATTATCACAGCTATAAGGATTTCTCCAACGTATCCTTGGCGGTATATTCCTTCGGTCAGACCTATAAAACAACTCCCATTCAGCAGTTATGTGCAGTTTCCGCTATCGCCAACGGAGGAAAGCTGGTAACTCCCCATATTCTCAGCAGAGTGGTGGATGATGAGGGCAACGTTATCCAAAGCTTTGATACCAAGGTGAAGCGCCAGGTGGTAAGCGAGGAGGTCTGCGCTACCATTTCTCAGATACTTGAGGAGGGCGTTTCCGGCGACGGTGGTGCGAGAAACTGCCGCGTAAAGGGTTATAAGGTGGCAGGTAAAACGGGAACCTCGGAGAAGATCGACGAGAAGGATGAAACAGGTCAGACTTATCTGAGAGTCGGCTCAAGCGTTGCTTATGCTCCTGCGGATGATCCTGAGATAGCGGTCATAATCATGGTGGATGAGCCTATGGGCGGCAGCGTGTACGGAAGCGTGGTCGCGGCGCCCTACGTTTCCGATCTTCTTGCCTCCGTTCTTCCGTATCTGGGCTATGAGCCTAAATATACTGAGGAGGAGCTTGAGAATATCGAAACCGGTATCCTGGATTACACGGGCTATGAGGTGAGCATTGCAAAGAGTGCCGTTACCAACAGAGGTCTCAAGGCCATCGTTGTGGGCAACGGAAGCGCTGTCACGGGTCAGGTTCCCGAGGCAGGCAGTATGCTGAACCGTGAAAACGGAAGAGTTATCCTTTATACAGACGGCTCGTCCCCTGAGAGCAATGTGACCGTTCCCGACGTTTCCGGAAAGAGCGCGGAGGCGGCAAACAGAATACTCACGAATGCCGGACTAAACGTGAGTATCGGCGGCGTGGACGATAATGCGGATGCAACCGTATCATCCCAGTCGATTGCTCCCGGAACTCTTGTTCCTGAAGGCACGATAGTTAAAATAACACTCAGAAGTACGGTAAATGTAGAGGACGACTGATGAAAGCAGAGCCCTCCGGAAGTTGAAAGAAAATTTAACTTTCGGAGGGCTTTTTATGCTTTTAAGAGAACTGCTTTTTGGATGTGATGATGCTCTTTTTTTTGGCGTTTCGCCGGAAACGGAAATCACTTCTCCCTTTTGCGATACGAGAGAAACGGTGCGCGGCGGACTTTTTATATGCCTTCGCGGTATAAGCACCGACGGGCATTGCCATGCCAAGGAGGCACATGAAAGAGGAGCGGCCGCCGTGGTGGGGGAATACCCGATAGAGGGTGTTCCGTGCGTAGCAGTGAAGGATACGAGGTCTGCGGCTTCGG
>SVQJ01000097.1 GCA_015065395.1 Oscillospiraceae bacterium | reverse complement strand
TATCAGCAACAGTAATGCCGCTGTAGGATGCGGCGAGCTCATCAAGAGCGTCGCGGCAAGCCTCAAAATAGGACATATAGTGGCAGTAGATATTGCAGTAGAAGGGAGCAACAAGCACAAATTCACAGTTGGGATAGTATGCGCGGACCTCTTCTATCATGCTTTTTATTGCATTTTTATACTCACTCTTGAGCCTTGAAGCACTGTAATCGTCATCCTGGCTTGCATTCATGGCATCGTTCGCGCCGAATTCAAGAAAGACCAGATCCGGAGCCTTGGAGGTGACCTTGGAATTGATATACTGTACCATACCGGAAGCAGTGCTTCCGCCTACGGAGGCATAGGTGGCGTTGATTGAGCAACCGTAATCCTTTGTGAGCTTTGAAACGATCATTTCGTTCCAGTATTCGGCGTAAGGATAAACATCTCTGTTCGAGGATGAGTTTGCACCGCCGCAGATGCTGTCGCCGTAGAAAACTACGTTCATGCTGCCGCCGTTTTCTATAACGCTTGCGGCATTGGGAATCTCATTACTGCGCTGTTCGGGAACATAGTCGTTCCATGCATCTGAATGGGTATAGGAAACATTGATGTATCCGTTGAAAAACTCGGGACTTTGTCCCCAATACTCCCATTTTCCATCGCCTGCCGCTTTTCTGTTGTAATATCTGTCCCAGTTGTACCCATTGGGGTTTGACTGAGGGTGGATATATGTATACTCTTTCAGTCTGATGCTTCCGGAGTCAAGGAAAGTGATCCTGTTGCCGTCAACCGTATAGTCGATTCCTTCATAGTAGTATGAGCTGAAATCGGATGAGTACACGCTTGTTATTTCGTCCGGTGTATACATCAGCGTATAAACAGCATTTCCGTTTGCATCCTTGACAGGGTAAACTGCCTCATTGTAGATAATATTTCCTTTCCACAATGGAGAGGTGTATTTATCGTAGCGGTAGGAGGTACAAATATAGTCACTGTCGGAGTAATTAGGAATAACCACTTTATTGAGCTCAGCCATTCTCTCATCTCTGACAGAAATTGCTTCTGTCTGGTTTTGGCAAAGAATGATGGAGTCGATATACATGGTATCGCCGTTTTGAGCACTCGTGAAGGGGTCTATGCGAATGCTGTGGATATTTCCGCTCCACCATGAGGTCGCAGAAAGGTCGATTATGGTTGAAACAAATTTATCGCTTTTAGTGAGAGTGAAAAGATGTGAATAACCTGCGGTGGGACCTTCAATGCTACCGGCAGAAAGGAAAAATTCAGCGGAATGCACGCTTGTTGAAGCAGTGGTGGGAACTTTATAGATCAAAAGGATGCTTTTGTATTTATTTGCACTCAGAGCGGGTGTAACAGTAGAAAGATCCAGAAGAACTCTTGGATCTATGCCGCCGTTGGCAGTAAGCTTTAGGGCTTTTTCATCAGAATCAAAGGAAACAGCCAAATTGTTTGGGGAGTGGAGATAATTAAGCATATCCTCGTTGGAAAAAACGAACGCTCCGTTTTCCGGCAAATAATCGACGGCAAATGATGCTGTAGGGATTATCGAGAGTAATATTCCTATGACAAGGGTAATACACAGTGCATTCTTAAAAGATTTCATTTTTGCTCCGTTTCTTTGCATTAATTTGCAACATTTCCGAAAACCTTTTTAACCAGCTCTTCGCAGTATTCCAGCGAAAAGTCGGGATCTGAATGGATTATTTCATTTTCGTTTGCAAGCTCTTCAGTATAGTCAGAAAGCTTGTATACCGTAAGCTTTTGAGTTTCGTTACGTACGTGACATACAATGGGAGTAACGCCGTAATCAGATATATAAGCATTACCGTTTTCGTCCATACGGATGGTGATGTCGGCAATGGCGCCGACCATTCTGTTCGCTATTCCTCTGCCTGCCTGTGCGGTAGAATTAACAAAATTACCTATTGAGTAGTAGACAAGCATGGAATGAGAGTTGTTCTCAATTAATTCAACCGGCTGAATAACGTGAGGATGGGTGCCGATGACAAGATCAGCTCCGCTTTCAAACATTATGGTAGTCCAGTATTTTTGGTCTGCATCAGGAGAAAGAGAGTATTCAGTACCCCAGTGGGGAAGGACAACGGTAAAATCTGCAATCTCCTCAGCCTTGGCGATATCTGCTCTGAGTCTCTTTGAATTGAGGATATCAACGATATAGGGCATATCGGATGGGATGGGAATACCGTTTGTCGAAAAGGTATAATTCAGAAATGCTATTCTGATACCGTTTTCTTCTCTGACATATATGTCGTTCTGTTCCTCTTCAGTAAGGTGGATACCGAGGACTTCGGTTTCGGGGTGAGCAGTCGTCCAGAAATCAATGCAGTTGAGAACCCCCTGCTTTCCCTTGTCCAGGGCATGATTTGTAGCATGAAGGATAATATCGAATCCCGCATTAACAAGAGAGTCACCCATTTCATAAGGACCGTTAAAGAGGGGATAGTCCGAAAGTCCAAGCGCTGTCCCTCCAAGTATCACCTCTTGATTTGCTATGGATATATCGGCGCTTTCTATGTGCTTTTTTACATTTTTGAAAATATGATCATAGCTGTAGCTGCCGTCGGCGAGGATCCCGCTGTTTACAACCTTTGTGTGCATGAGAATATCTCCGACCATATTAATTCTCACTTCAGGTGTTGGTGTGGCGGATCCCGGGGGAGTAATATCGGGAGGTTTTGAATCGTCTGTCGGGGGGGCGGTGGAGTCTATTTGCAAAATAGTGCTGTCAGATTGCGTATGCTTGCTGTCGGAGGATGCATCACAGTAAGAGCTTTCCTGATGATATGCAGTTTCGATGCGTCTGCAGGAGAAAAGGCTCAGGACGCAAGCGAGTAACAGGATAAGTGCTGAAAACCGCAATGTGGAAGAGAGCTTTGTTATCTGCATACAGTTTTGATCCAGTTGATGCTGAGGGCGGCACATTCGATGTCAGAAAGTCCGAAGGCGGGGGTATCCTGTTCAACGATAAGCCACTTGGCACCGATAGCCCCGGCGGTATCTATTACCTCAATCATATCAACTCTGCCGTAGCCTACCGGACGCAGGGCGAATTCAGCCGGCTCCCTGTAATTGTTTTTTGAAAATTCATGATCACCCTTGCAATAAAAATCCTTAAGATGGACCACGGGGCATCTTGAATCGTATTTTTTCATATAATCAGAGGCGTTTCCATGTCCGACGGTTGCCCAGCAAACGTCTATTTCGGGGAGGAGGTTGTCATTGCCGAAGGTGCTGAGGATGTTATCCAAGATGTAATTTTCTCCATCCTTTTTGAATTCCCACATGTGGTTGTGGAAAAGCACCTGTATACCGTTTTCTTTGAAAGTGCCGCTTATTATATTAAGCTTTCTCATCATTTCATCATGTTGGGATTCGCCGTAAGCGTAATCCCCCCACAGGGCAGGGATGGCAATATATGAAACGCCCAGCTTTTTATAAAGATCAAGTGTTTCTTCTGTCTCATTAATAATGGATCCTGCTCCCACATGCGCGGAAATGATTTCAAGTCCGATAGTTTCGCATAGTGCTTTGAATTCGAGGGGATCCATACCGTATGAGCCGTTGCACACCTCAATTCCGTCGTAACCGAGATCTTTGATTTGTCTTAATGTGCCTTCAACGTCGTTTTCTATGCGGTCACGCACTGTAAAAAGCTGTAGTGCTATTGGAAGATTCATGGCTGTTGACCTCGCTGTGTTATGTTTTATGATATAATTATAGTACCTATATTCTTCAAAATCAATAGGTAAAATTAAATCACATTTGTTCAAATAATAATAGTTTACACTTATGTCCTTGACAGATTTTGACTTATGTTATATAATATCACTTGTCGAAGTGAATAAGCTTCGCACAGATATTATAATGGAGAAGGAATAATGAAAAAATTACTTGCAGTTCTCTTGACAGTTTTGATAATGTCCGGTGTAATGACCGTTATGACATCGGCGGCAACAGACATTGAGTTTTCCATGAAGGGTGCATCAGGTGTTCCCGGAGAAACAGTGGAAGTTGAAGTGTATGTGGATAAAAATATCGGAACATGGAGCGCTCAATTCCATGTGTGCTTTGATGACAGATATTTTACATTGCTTTCAGTAGAAAACGGTGATGTTTTCCGCGATAGTGAGTTTACAGAGGGCCTTCTTGATAATAAGGGCTTCTATGTGTATACCGCTCTTGGAAATGATGCAACCGTTGATTGCACAAATACAGGACTTATACTTACTCTTACGTTTGAAATTTCCAGAGCTTGTCCTAACGGCTCACATGACATAACAGTAAAGTTTCCCAATAACGGTGACGGATGGTTCTTTGGCACGACAGAAAATTCTACGGAATTCATCGATCGTACGGTTTCCTGCAAAAATGCAGCTCAGATAGTGGTATCTGAGTCAGATGCTACCGCTGCTCCTGATGATAGTGATCCTGATGACGGTCAGGAAAACAATGCTGATACTCAGAAGCCTCAGGGAGTTCCCGTTACCGAAGCGGTTACTGATGATAAAGGCGAAAATGTGATCGACGAGGACGGCAATGTAGTAACCGAGGTCGTCAAGGATAAGAACGATAATGTAATCTACTTTGAGACGGATGAAGAGGGTGAGTTTGTTACCGATGAAATCGGAAACACTGTTACCTTTGTCGAAGAAGTTGAAAAAGATCCTGAGGATGACGGCGACAATGAGACCGATCCTGACGAAACCAATCCCGACAGAACTGAAGCAACGACATCTGCTTCGGTCGGTGGCGAAAATGTCAAAAATGCTAATGCAAAGAAACTTATCCTCTTTGCTGCTATCGGAGCTGTTGTTGTGGGTGCAGTTATCGTAATTGTTGTCCTGGCAAAGAACGGTAAGAAAAACAAAATAGATGAGTAATGATCAACAAACAAAAAGGACCGCACAGCGGTCCTTTCAGCTTGTCGATAAAGTTATCGACAAGCTGAAAGGACTGTCGAGAAGGATGCAGATTTCGTTTTTCGGGGCTCGTCGGCGTACAAAGGTACGACAGAGACCCGAAAAACGAAAAGCGAAAAAACCTCCGATTCTTCGGAGGTTTTCTTGGTTAAACCATAAACAACTGCACACACCGCCTTTTCAGATGGAAGAGATGTTAATTGCTCTCTTCAACTTGCCTATAGGGCGGTCTGCGCCTTTTTCGACAGTCTGAAAGGACCGCACAGCGGTCCTTTTTGATATACAAAGAGAAGCCGCATTGCTGCGGCTTCTACATTGTGTAATTACTTTGAGAGTCTTGCTTCGAGAGCTGCAAGCTCATCGAACATTTCAGCGGGAACGTGATCACCGACGAGAGCATAGAACTCCTTGATGTTCTCAACGTCTTCCTTCCAGGACTCGGTATCGACGGTGAGAAGATCGCGAACTGTGTCGAGATCGATGTCGAGACCTTCAATGTTGATATCCTCTGCCTTGGGAACATAACCGATAGCAGTCTCAACAGCATCTGCCTTACCGTCGCAACGGTCAAGGATCCAGAGAAGAACTCTCATGTTGTCGCCGAATCCGGGCCAAATGAAGTGGCCTTCATCGTCGGTTCTGAACCAGTTAACGTGGAAGATCTTGGGAGCGTTGGGGATAACCTTGCCCATGTCAAGCCAATGCTTCCAATAGTCGCCCATATTGTAGCCCACGAAGGGACGCATAGCCATGGGGTCACGGCGAACTACGCCGACAGCACCTGCTGCAGCAGCTGTAGTCTCTGAAGCCATGATGGAGCCGACAAATGTACCGTGCTGCCAGCCGAAGGACTGGTATACCAGGGGAGCAGTCTTTGCACGTCTGCCGCCGAATACGATAGCGGAGATCGGAACACCGGTGAGGCTGTCAAACTCAGAGGAGATGCAGGGGCAGTTCTTTGCAAGAGCAGTGAAACGGGAATTGGGATGTGCGCCTGCGGTAGCTGCCTTGTTATTCTTATCATACTTGGAGATATCCCAAGGATTGCCTCTCCAGTCGATAGCGTTTGCGGGAGGATTATCGTTGAGACCTTCCCACCAAACTGTGTTGTTATCAAGATCGTGAACAACATTGGTGAAGATAGTATCACGCATAGTTGTTGCAAGTGCGTTGGGGTTGGACTTGTCGTTTGTGCCGGGAGCAACGCCGAAAAATCCGTTCTCGGGATTAACTGCCCAAAGTCTGCCGTCCTTACCAACACGGAGCCAAGCGATATCGTCACCTACGCACCAAACCTTGTAGCCCTTAGCCTTGAATGCTTCGGGAGGAATGAGCATGGCAAGGTTTGTCTTACCGCAAGCAGAGGGGAATGCAGCACTGATATACTTGATCTCGCCTTCGGGATTTTCAAGACCGAGGATGAGCATGTGCTCAGCCATCCAGCCTTCCTTGCGGCCGAGGTAGGATGCGATACGGAGAGCGAAGCACTTCTTACCGAGAAGAACGTTTCCGCCGTAGCCGGAGTTAACGGACATGATGGTGTTATCCTGGGGGAAGTGAACGATATAACGGTTTTCCTCATCGATATCAGCCTTAGCATGGAGACCCTTGATGTAATCGGGGCTGTCGCCGAGAGCCTCAAGAACGTTGGTGCCAACGCGAGTCATAATGAGCATGTTGAGAACAACGTAGATAGAGTCGGTAAGCTCGATACCGTACTTAGCGAAATCGCTTCCCACAACGC
>SVQJ01000096.1 GCA_015065395.1 Oscillospiraceae bacterium | reverse complement strand
TTCAAAATCAGGAGCTATGCCTACATTGGCCTCTGCCTCGGCTATGTTGTGATAATAAGAAAGCTCATATTCGCGGCGTATACATTCTCCGCCGCAAAGCTCATAGTGAACGATATCCGCTGCCATGGGAATGTCGGTGGTGTTTGCTGAACGGACCTGATTTTTGAAATAGCCTGTTTTCAGAGAAATGGCATTTGTGAGCTGACGGCCGCGTGCACCAAGCACGTCAGATTTACCGACGGTGTGATATTCTTCGATAATTTCGCCGCCTGTAGCTTTCTCGTTAATAACCAGACAGTTATTTTCGCTTCTCAGCATAAAGGATCCGTTATCGTAAAGCTTTCCGTATTTAGACATTCTGTCCCAGAAGGCCTCATATTCCGCAAAACGCAGTATTGCTTCAATGGTAGATGCCATGTAGAAAGGTACGATTTCGTCGGTTTTATTTATAGCTACAAAAGAGAAATGGATATGCTTTTCCTTGTCAGTGTGAAGACGTACGGCAAATGTAACATTGTCTGTATCTGCAATATAGTAAGCGCATCTATAGGAATAAACGACATATCGGTTGACTTCCAAAGGCTCAAAAAGCTGTCTGTTTGATCCAAGGACAGATATCGGGTAGAATTTGCCGTTATCAAGAGGAATACCTGCAAAAAAGCCGATAGAAGGATCTTCCGCATAGTTTACGGTTTTGAAAATAGCAAAGGTGGACTCGCAAGCGTCGATAAATCCTGAGGATTTAGCCCATACAACAAGACCGTCGCTGTCGTAAGGATAGCGGCTTTCTCCTACCTCCCTTTCACAGCAAAGAATATCGCTGTCATTGAGATAGTATGTATTCTGGGGGAGTTTTTTATCAGGAGAAGGATTAGCTTTCAGATCTTCGATCTGAGCAAGAAGGGTTCTTATTTTTTCACAAAGAGCCATGTTTTTATTCCTTTCGGGTTATATTATATTAATTTTAACATATTTCTTTTCTCTCTTCAAGAGAGGTATTGATTTTTTAATGAAATTTATGTAATATGAGCATATAAACTTAAAGGAAATGTGATTATGAGAAAAGTTATAACCGGAAAACAGATGCAAAGATTTGATGCAGACGCTATAGAATCGGGTACGCCTTCATCTGTGCTCATGGAAAGAGCCGCACGTTCTGTTTTTGATTTTCTTGTATCTGAATATGACTTGTCTCTGCCGCTCATTGTTTGCGGAAGCGGAAACAACGGCGGTGATGGAATATGTCTTGCGATCATTCTTCATAATGCGGGATACAATCCTAAGATATGGTATGTTGGCGAGGGCCACAGAAGATCGCTGGAAACTGATAGGCTGTACAATGAAGCTTTATCGCTGGGTATAGGCTTTGTTTTTGATCCTGACGTTAATTCTTATACGGTTATTGTTGATGCAATACTCGGAACCGGTATGAATTTTTCTCCGCAAGGATTGATACTCGAGGCTATAAATGCTGTGAACCGTGCGGAAGCTCCGGTTGTCTCGGTTGATATACCTTCCGGTATCTCTGCAGATAACGGAAAACATTTCGGTGCATTTATAAAAGCAGATGCAACCGTAACCATGCAGGAATATAAGCTTGGGCACTGCATGGGGGAAGGCATAGATGCATCGGGCAGAGTTGTTGCAACGGATATAGGTATCGATACGTCTGCTTGCATAAACGACGGCGAAAGATATGCTTATGCCTTGGAAGACAGTGATCTTGCTTTGATACCTCGCCGTAGGAGGGACAGTCATAAGGGAACCTTTGGCCGGGTGCTTGTTATCGGCGGTAAATGCGGTATGTGCGGAGCGGTTTTTCTTTCCGCTTTGGCGGCGTACAGATGCGGAGCAGGAATCGTTGAGGTATTTACCTGCGAATCTAACAGAGCTATACTTCAGACGCTTATACCCGAAGCAATAGTTTCGGCTTATTCGGATGATGATATGGATATATCACTTTTGAAAGCAGCGCTTTCAAGAGCTGCTGTTATTGTTTTAGGACCGGGATTGGGAACCGAGGATAATGCGCTCACTATCGTTAAAGAGGTCTTTAATAATGCACATTCTTCTCTGATAGTTGATGCAGATGCACTCAATATTGTTGCAAAGGAGGAGATAGCTTTTCCTACTGAGGTTCCTGTAATAGTAACACCTCACCCCGGAGAATTCTCAAGGCTTTGCGATCTGAGTATTGAACAGATAAACGAAAAACCTATAGAGACTGCTGTTGAATATGCAAGGTATAACGATATTATTTGCGTTTCAAAGAATGCTCGCACGGTGGTAACTGACGGTGAAAATGTTTTCATTAATATGGCAGGAGGTCCTGTTCTTTCCAAAGGGGGAAGCGGTGATGTTCTTACAGGGGTAATAGCAGGTATGCTTTGCTGCGGTCTTTCGCCTATCGGTGCTGCGTCTATGGGTGTTTATGTACATTCTCGTGCCGGGGATCTTGCCAATGATATTATGGGTGAATATTCCCCCTGTGCACGTGATATAGCGGGCCAGCTTTGCCATGTTATGAAAAAAGCGGGAGGTAAGCACTGATGGCTGCTATGAAAACAAATGCTATGAGGATACTTTCCGCAAAAAAAATCCCTTTCAAGCATTATACTTACGATCCTGAGGTAACCGATGGGGTAATGGTGGCGGCTTTGCTTAGGCAGCCCGGAGAAAAGGTTTTCAAAACGCTGGTGACTGAAGGGGCAAGTAAAAATCATTATGTTTTTGTCATACCTGTCGGAGAAACGCTTGACTTGAAGATTTGCGCAAAGACGGTTGGCGAAAAATCCGTTGCCATGATAAAGCAAAAGGATCTTTTGCCGCTTACAGGCTATATTCATGGCGGTTGCTCGCCTGTCGGTATGAAAAAGCTTTTCAGAACTGTGATCCATACAACTGCAAGGAAACACGAAACGATATGCGTTTCGGCAGGGCATGTGGGTAATCAAATCGAGGTATCTCCAATAGATCTTGCCGAGTTGATAGGTGCTGAGTTTTCTGATATAATCGTGTAATCTTGATTTGTAAATTTTGAGTTAAAAAATATTCTGATTATTGACAGGGCATTTTTTAAGTAATATAATATTTGCGAAAAACCCCCGGTGCTTCGGGGGTTTATCTTATATGGGACGGAGGTTTCCCTTTGAAAAAGAATAAAAAAGTTAAGGATATAAAGCTTATTTCGTATCTGAAGCCTTATTGGATCTTCTGCTTGCTTTCCCCTCTTTTGATGGCAGGAGAAGTGCTTATGGATCTGGTACAGCCTTCACTTATGTCAAAAATAGTAAACGAAAGTATCTCAGGTAAAGAATTTTCCCAAATCCTACCCACTGTTGTTTCCAACGGATTACTTATGCTTTTCTTGGTGGTTATCGGCGGATTTTGTGGTGCTATGAGCGCATATACTGCAGGAGTTGCAAGCGAAAGATTCGGTGATGACCTTAGAAAAGACGGCTTTAGAAAGGTTATGTCGCTTTCTCTCCAGCAAACTGATAAATTTACCACAGGCTCTCTTGTAACTCGACTTACAAACGATATCGTCGCCCTACGTGACCTGGTTATGACAGTTCTCCGTATGCTTATCAGAGCTCCAATGTTTTTGATAGGCGGAGTTGTCATGTGCTTGACACTCGATGTCAGCTTCGGTTATGTTATGCTTGCTTCGATTCCTCTGCAGCTGGTGGTCGTTGTTATAATGGTGAAGTATTCTCCCCCGCTGTTTTCCAAGGTGCAGAAAAGACTTGACCGTGTGAATTCCGTAGTGCAGGAAAACGTAAGCGGTGCAAGAGTAGTGAAGGCGTATACTAATGAGCCTTATGAGATCAGCAGATTTGATGCTGCAAACAGTGCATACCGTGATCAGAATCTTAAGGTTTTGAAGCTGTTTGCTCTTGTTATGCCTGTGCTTTCGATCGTGATGAATATTGCGGTTGTCGCAATCATACTTATCGGTGGATACAGAGCAGAGGCTCAAGCTATAAATGTGGGCGATGTTATGGCTGCTGCGCAGTATATTACACGTGTGCTTATGGCAGTAATGATGGTTTCACATATTTTTCAGCAAACATCCCGAGCGCAGGCATCAGCCTCAAGAGTTCGCGAAGTTCTTTCCTGTGAGCCTGTGATTTTGGGCGGCTGTATTAAAGAATCTCCTGAAAAGGGAACGGTTAGATTTGAAGACGTGAGCTTTGCATATCCTGAATCATCAGGAGCAGAGGTGCTTTCACATATCACTTTTGAAATAAAGAAAGGCGAAACGGTCGCAATCATTGGCTCTACCGGTTGCGGAAAGACATCTCTTGTTAATCTTATACCGAGATTTTACGATGCATCAAAGGGTAAGGTTTTTGTGGACGGTGTAGACGTAAAAGAATGGGACACGGAAGTGCTCAGGAGAAAGATCAGCTTTGTTCTCCAAAAAAGTGAGCTTTTTTCCGGAACGATAAGGGATAATATTACTATCGGTTCTGAAAATGCCGATGACGAGGCTGTGCTCTGTGCTGCTGAGATCGCGCAGGTTGATAGCTTTGTTTCCCAAATGCCTAACAAGTATTATACCTATGTTGCAGAAAAGGGAGCATCTTTGTCAGGAGGTCAAAAGCAGAGGATCGCCATTGCCAGGGGTGTTCTTCGCCGTCCGGAGATAATAATTTTTGACGATAGCACTTCTGCCCTTGACTTATCAACGGAAGCAAAGGTTCAGAAGGGTATCAGGGAAGGTCTTGAAGGCACCACAGTTATCATGATTGCTCAAAGAATAGCCAGCGTTATGAATGCAGACAGAATTGCGGTGATAGACAATGGAACGCTGTGCGCATTTGATACTCATGAGAATCTTTTGAAGACCTGCGATACATATAAGGATATCTATGCATCTCAGATGAAGGGAGGCAGTGATATATGAAAAGTGAAGAGATTAGAAACAGAATGGGCGATCCCAACAATGTTGCTCAGACCGAAGGACCTATGGCCAAGGTTCAAAAACAGCAGGGCCTTCCTATGGGACCTAGAAGAGGCGGACCCCGGCACGGCATGCCTGCAGAAAAGCCCAAGAATGTCAAAGCAACTATTTTTAAGCTGTTGAAATATATCGGCAAATCAAAATTTCAGATCATTGCTCTTTTGATAATAATGCTTGTTACAACAGCTCTTTCTCTCGTCGGACCGGCATTACAGGGAACTGCAATCAATGAAATCGGGAACATCTATGAGGGCAAGGAAGGGGCGTTCGATTCTCTTATAAGACTGCTTATGATAATGGCAGCAGTTTATATATGTTATGCCGTTTTTACATGGATGCAGGGTATTCTTTCTGCAAAGGTATCTCAAACAACGGTTTACACACTTAGAAAGGACCTTTTTCGTAAAATATCATATCTGCCCATTAAGTATACAGATACCCACGCCCATGGCGACCTGATGAGCCGCATGACTAACGATGTTGATAATATTTCAATGACCATTTCTCAGACAATAACCTCATTGATTTCGAGCGTGCTCACGTTAGTAGGATCTTTGGTTATGATTATATGGTACAGCAGGAAATGTATGGTGATGGCGTTAGTGACCGTTTGTACAATCCCTTTGACGGTCTTTGCAACCATGCTTCTTTCTAAGCACATGAGCAAATATTTTGTAACACGCCAGAGATTGCTCGGTGAGCTGAACGGTCAGGTTGAAGAGATGGTCACGGGATATAAAACTGTTATGGCCTATTCAAGGGAAGCACTTGAATGTGAAAAGTTTTCAAGTACCAGTGGCAGATTACGCAATGTCGGTATTAAAGCGGCTGTATGGGGTGGTATCATGGGCCCGGTAATGAACTTTATAAATAACCTGAATTACCTTTTGGTCGTTTCCTTTGGTGCGTTTTTTGTCTCAAAAGGTGTTCTGCTACCTGGTAGCATACAGTCCATTATTCAGTATTCAAAGCAATTCTCGATGCCCATCAGTCAGCTTGCAAATGAGTATACAGCAATACTTACTGCTGTTGCGGGTGCGGAACGCGTTTTCGAGGTCCTTGAAAGTCCTGATGAAGTTAACGAGGGAACGACCCACATTGAAGGTGATTCTGTAAAGGGTAATATTGAATTCAAATCTATTGATTTCTCATACGTTGAGGATAAACAGGTTCTTTTCGGCTTTGATTTGTCAGTCAAACCGGGACAAAAGGTGGCGATAGTCGGTGCCACGGGCAGCGGAAAAACAACAGTTGTAAACCTTCTTACAAGGTTTTATGACCAAAATTCAGGAGCTATTCTATTGGATGGAGTAGATATAAGAGATATTCCAAAGGAAGAGCTTCGCTCACATATTGCAATAGTTTTGCAGGATACCGTTTTGTTCAGCGATACAATCGATTCAAATATCAGATACGGCAATAATGAAGCAAGTCAGGAAGATGTGGAAAATGCTGCAAAAACAGCAAATGCTCACAATTTTATAAAGAGATTGCCGGATGGATACGATACAGTCCTTGCCGAATCGGGAGGTAACCTCAGCCAGGGACAGCGGCAGCTTATATCCATCGCCAGGGCGGTGCTTGCTGATCCCAAGATCCTTATTCTTGATGAAGCAACCAGTTCAGTCGATACCAGAACGGAAATGAAAATACAATCAGCAATGATATCGTTGATGAAGGGCAGAACAAGTCTTATTATTGCACACAGACTTTCTACCATACGAGATGCTGATGTGATCGTAGTAGTCCGCGATG
>SVQJ01000095.1 GCA_015065395.1 Oscillospiraceae bacterium | reverse complement strand
CTTTTGCCTTGCATGATTCAGCTAAACCCATTTCTTAAAGTTTTTTGCCAAGCTTTTTTTCAAAAAAGCGACCGTTTTTTCTCTGCAAACCGTAATTTGACAGGGACTTTCATATATCATTCGGATAATTAAATCCGCAAAATGTTCTTGACAGGGCTGGAAATGTATGCTACAATACCCTAAAGGCTGTGAAGAAAAAGAGTAGTCTGTGCATGGTGTTCAAAGAGAGCGGTGGTTGGTGAGAGACCGCAGCATACAGCAGATGAAGGTAGTTTCGGAGCCGCAGGGGTGAACGGGTTTTTTCCTCATTAGCTTTTGCCGTGGTTTCGCGTTAAGAAAAAGGGAATGACAGTTCTCGTGGAGTGCGCCTTAACGGCGAATTCAGGTGGTACCGCGCTTTTGCGTCCTGACATTGTCGGGGCGTTTTTTTATTTGAAAATTCAGAAAGGAAATATAAAATGAAAAAGGAACTCACAAAAACCTATGATCCCGCCTCCTTTGAGGACAGGATCTATGCAGATTGGTGTGCAAAGGGCTATTTTACACCTGTAATCGACAAAACAAAGCCCCATTATTCCATCGTTATTCCCCCTCCGAATATCACCGGCCAGCTTCACATGGGCCACGCTCTTGACAATACTCTTCAGGATATCCTTATCCGTTATAAGAGAATGAGCGGATTCTGCACCCTGTGGCTCCCCGGCACAGACCACGCATCTATTGCAACTGAAGCAAAGATCGTTGAGAAGATGCGAGAGGAGGGCATCACCAAGGACGACATCGGCAGAGAGGGCTTTTTGGAAAGAGCCTGGGATTGGCGCCGTCAGTACGGCGGAAGAATTATCGAGCAGCTCAAGAAGCTTGGCTCCTCCTGCGACTGGACACGCGAGAGATTTACCCTTGACGAGGGTTGCTCAAAGGCGGTTCAGACCGTATTTATGAAGCTTTATGATAAGGGTCTCATTTACCGCGGAAACCGTATGGTAAACTGGTGCCCCACCTGTATGACCTCCATTTCCGATGCTGAGGTGGAATACGAGGATAAACCCGGTAATTTTTATCATATCCTTTATCCTGTTAAGGAAACCGGTGAAATGCTGGAGCTTGCAACCACCCGTCCCGAAACAATGCTGGGCGATACTGCTGTTGCTATCAATGAAGCGGATCCCCGTTACGCCCATCTCCACGGTTGTCACGTGCTCCTTCCTCTTATTGATAAGGAGATCCCCATCGTTTGCGATGAGCACGCGGATATGACCAAGGGTACCGGCGTTGTTAAGATCACCCCTGCCCACGACCCCAATGACTATGAGGTGGGTCTGCGTCACGATCTACCCTTTGTTCGCGTATTTACCTATGACGGTAAGATGACGGGTGCTGAGGATAAGGCGGCTGCCGATAAGCTCTTCGAGAACGGAACTGCTGCGGTTGGTGAACCTCAGGTTCTTGACTGCGGAAAATATGCAGGCATGACCACATCTGAGGCAAGAAAAGCTGTCCTTGCAGATCTTGAGGCAAAGGGCCTTCTCAAAGAAGTAGAGCCTCTTGCCCATAACGTGGGAACCTGCTACCGCTGCCATAAGGTAATCGAGCCTATGGTATCAAAGCAGTGGTTTGTTGATATGAAGCCTTTGGCAAAGCCCGCGATCGACGTTGTTCGCTCCGGAGAGATCAAATTCGTTCCCGAAAGATTTGATAAAAACTATTTCCATTGGATGGAAAATATCCGTGACTGGTGTATTTCCCGTCAGCTTTGGTGGGGTCACAGAATTCCCGCATACTATTGCGATAACGAGGCCTGCGGCGAGACAGTCGTTTCTCTCGATGCGCCCTGCAAGTGCCCCAAGTGCGGTGCCGCAATGACCCAAGATCCCGATACCCTTGATACATGGTTCTCAAGTGCACTTTGGCCGTTCTCCACAATGGGTTGGCCAGATAACACTGAGGATCTTGAATACTTCTATCCTACCAATACCTTGGTAACAGGCTACGATATCATCACATTCTGGGTTTCCAGAATGATCTTCTCCGGCCTTGAGTACACAGGCAAGGCTCCCTTTGATACCGTTCTCATTCACGGACTTGTCAGAGACAGTCAGGGCAGAAAGATGTCCAAATCTCTCGGAAACGGTATCGATCCTCTGGAGATCATTGATCAGTTCGGTGCAGATGCTCTCCGCTTTGCTCTCGCAACAGGTAACAGCCCCGGAAATGATATGAGATTCTCCGATGAGAAGATCGAGGCTGCAAGGAACTTTGCAAACAAGCTTTGGAATGCGGCAAGATTCGTTATGATGAATCTTGATATCGATGAGATCGCTCTTCCCGATGAAAACGAGCTTTCCGTTGAGGATAAGTGGATCCTTTCCGCATTTAACGCGGCGGCAAAGAACGTTAACGCAAACCTTGATAAGTACGAGATCGGTATTGCTCTTTCCACTTTGTATGACTTTATCTGGGATGAGTATTGCGATTGGTATATCGAGCTTACAAAGCCTTCCCTTAACGGCGGCGACGAGAAGAGAAAGAAGAATGCACAGAACGTTCTCGCGTGGGTTCTCCGCGAGACTCTCAAGCTTCTCCATCCCTTCATGCCCTTCATCACTGAGGAGATCTATTCCGGACTTCCCGGCACTGATGACAGCATCATGATACAGAGCTATCCTTGCGAGAACAGCGCTCTTGATTTTGGCGAAAAGGCAAGCATGGATAAGGTCATTGCGGCTATCACCGCTATCCGTACACGCAGAGCGGAGATGAACGTTCCCCCCAGCCGCAAGGCAAAGGTTTATATCGTTTCCAAGGATACAGAGGCATTCGGCGGCTATTGCTTCCCCTTCTTTGAGAAGCTTGCAAGCGCATCCGAGGTGGCTCTTATTGAGGAATATAACGAGGAGGGCGCAGTTCAGATCATTACCGACAGTGCTGTTATTTATATCCCCATGGCAGATATGGTGGACTTTGAGGCAGAAAGAAAGCGCCTATCCGCCGATCTTGCAAAGATCGAGGGAGAGATCAAGCGCGCTGAGGGTAAGCTGAAGAACGAAAGCTTTGTTGCAAAGGCTCCCGAGGCAGTCGTTCGCGCAGAACAGGAAAAGCTTGAAAAATATAAGGCTCAGAAGGCAGGCATTGAGGAAGCTCTTGCTGCCATCGCCGGTAAATAAGGAGTAGCGCAGATGTTTTGTAATAATTGCGGAAAGCAGATCCCCAACGGTGCAAAGTTCTGTAACGAATGCGGAGCACAGCAGCCCCAGATGAATCAAAATCCTGCTTCACAACAGAGCACATATACTTCCCCTGCGCCGGAAAACAATATAAAAAGCACGACCCCGCCTCCCGCTTACGGAGGAGAGCAGCCCAAAAAGAAAAGATCATTCGCCTCTGTCTTCAGTGCAATACTCGTAGCAATCATAGTTGCGGGTGTTCTGGGAGTGATCTTTGACGGCGAAAGCATTTTTGCGAAAAAGGGAACTGTTACCCTTGAGACTGAGCTCGATGGGGGTATAAAGGATGTGGTCAAATACTCCTATAAGGGCGATATTATCACAAAAATGGAGGAAACAGTTAGCTATCCCATGCCCGAGGGCATGTCTGAAGAAGAGGCAAAGCTTCAGCTTAAGGGACAGTACAGTGCTCTTGAGGCTCTCAGCTTTTCAACTGTAACATATAATCTCGAGGGAGATTACTTTGTGGTGAGGCTGGTTTTCAAGGATCTTGAGGATGAAAGCAATGTGTGGAAGCTGAGCTTGAACGGTCTGGTTGAGCTTGACAGCTTTGGCGATCTTATGTCGCTGAAAAAGACTGTTAAAAATCTTGAGTCCCAGGGATATGTGAAGAAATAAAACTGCGAGGCTGAAAAGTCTCAAATCAAAGAAATGTTCAAAAAAACTGCAAAAGCTGAAAATCAAGCTTTTGCAGTTTTTGTTTGACTGTCAAATTGTGGAGATAAAATGTGATTTCTGTTCTTTCCTTGAAAGGAAAGAACCAAAGGAACTTTAAGAAGACAATGATAGCGAAAAGGCAAAAAAGCCCTAAAAAGGAGGAAGAACACAAAAATGAGTAATCTCATTTTTGTGTTCTTCCTCCTTTTTAGGTTACGGCACCTTCGGTGCCTCAGCCAAAGCAGAGCTCTGCTTTGGCGACGCCTTTTGCCTTGAAAGCTTCAGCTTTTCCTGTTTCTAAAGTTTTTTGCGAAGCTTTTTTTCAAAAAAGCGACCGTTTCTCCTCAGCTTTGCGTTTATATATTGTTTATTCTGTTAAGGGCATCTGCGGCGATGCGTTGATGATCGTTTTTGCAGACATGCACCATTTTTCTCGTTTCGTCAAAGCCGCGTATCTCGCCCTTTTCGTCAAAAACGGGAACGGCAGACACTCCGAATTCGCAGGCATCGGGAATGATGAGCACGCTTTCAGCGCAAAGATCCCAAAGGCCCTGCGCCCAGCTTATCTCGCAAAAGCGCTTTGCCAAAAACTTTGCAAGAGGACTTTTATCATAGCTTTCGCATATTTGCTCATTGGTTCGGTAAAATGGGGCAACAACACGTCCGGCAGCCACCAGCACCATGTTTTTTGATATTTCAAATATCATTTTGCCGCCTTCGATATCGTTATGATAATTGTATTCTCCCGTGTTTGCGGTGCTGTCAAGTCCGTCAAGGCCAAGCCATACTGTTATAAGCTTATCTGCAATATCCGGATATAAAGCGATGGCACTTGCAACGGTGGTTATACATCCTGTGGATATAACGTAAACCGGTCCGTCACTTTCTCTTACTGCTTTTGCAATGGCTTCAACTCCGTCTCCGCCCACGGGAGCTCCCGTTCTCGTAATATAGTCGGGGGAGCCTGCGAAAGCGCCGTATCTTACCGTCTTTCCGGAGACTTTTATAATTTCCTTGCTTTCCTCTCTGCCCGAAATAACGGTCTCGCCGCTGTTTTCGTTGTATGGGGATGAGGTAACGGCGAGCACCCTTACTTTGTCGGGTGAAGCAAGAGCGTATCCCAGTGCAAACTGGTCATCTCCGTCTGCACCGAAGTCGCCGTCCACTATAATATCCTTTATTCTGTCGGATCTGATATCCTGTATGATCTCTTCGGGTGTCATCATGGCAGTCTTTCTCTGAACATCCAGTCAACAGCTTTGACGTAATGCTCGTGCTCGCTTTCCGTGTAATAATTTGTTTCCGTAAGTATTCCGGAAAAATATGTGTCCTCTTTTTTTAGTTTTGAGTCCTCGTACGTGTACTGATAATAGTAGGACCACTTTGCGTTTTGGCTTTGATACGATACCTTCTTTGTGGTAACAAGCTCCTCTGTCAGAGAGTATTCGTAATTTATGCTGTATGATGGGGAAACTGCGCTGATAAGCCGTCCGTTTTCGTCATAGGCGGTGGTGAGCGCCTCCTTATATTCTGTCTCAGGCTTTGAATTCAGACTGTGAGTGATATGGATGCATTCACCCTTTCCGTCATAGGTAAGACGGTAGTAATTACAGGAGGAATCCTTTTCCTTGTAGGTCGTCTGGGATATGATGCGCCCCTCTGCGTCGTAGGTATAGATATATGTGTGTTGCAGCTCGCCTTCGCAGTATCTCTTTTCAGTAACGATATTTCCATTGTCGTCCAAAGTGTAGATATCTTCCCATTTTTCCGTACGGGTATCGTTAACGATCACGGTCCATTCCATATTCAGGGGCAGTCCCTCTTCGTTGAAGCGGACGGTGTAGGTTATGGGCGGCTCCTCCGTGTTATCGGTCTTTGAAAGAGAAAGTCCGTCGGGAGAGTAGGAGTATTCCCACTGTACGGTACCGCTTTTATCAGCATAGTGGGGAAGAGTGTAGGTGATCGGGCCAGCATCCGGCACAACAGAGGTGGTGTCCTCCTCCTTTGTGGTTTGATCTGTGCTGTCCTGCTGTTGGGGCCTGCCTTCAGACGGGGTTTGGCACGCAGAAAACACATTGAGCATCATGGTGCACAGAAGAGCTAAGACGATGGGCTTGTTTATCTTCATTATGGTTTTTTCCTTTGGGTTCTTGTCCCGTTTTGGGGACAGTTGTTTATTTGCAACGAACAGGGCGAACAAATGTTTTGAAAACCTCTTGAATTCTTGATAAGAGGGGATTATAATAAAGTCAAAGCACCGGGTCCTCTCAAAAACAAAGGGTGCAAAAGCGATCTGCGGCACTCGCTACCCCGCAGGTTACGTTACAGTTTACAATAACACAAAATTTCCCTCCCGTCAAGTGGTACGAATGGGGAGACAGGCAAATGCCGTTATGATATCATCATGGCAAAGACAAAAGTCGCCCGTTTATCCTCTGTGTTGCACATACGCAACAAAATGCTACAAAAACCGATTGGAAACCGCTTGACATATATGGTAAATATTGGTAATATTTACCTAAAGTACTAAAGAAAGGATACATTATTAAATGGAAATTGATGTTATCAAGCTTAAGCGAACTATTGCAATGAAAAACACTACCCTTGAAGCGGTAGCTGAAGTTCTGGGAGTTAACAGGAGCACTCTGTACCGCAAGCTGAAAAGCGGCGGCGGAGGGATCACGCTCAGTGATGCGAAGAGCATTTCGGAATATTTGGGACTTTCCAAGGCAGAAACGCTTAATATTTTTTGGGTTCAGCATGGCACTCGGATGTAGGGATATGCTTTCCGAGTGCAACGGATGCGGAATATGCATGGATAATCGTGAGATATGCAGTGATTGCAAGCGGCCG
>SVQJ01000094.1 GCA_015065395.1 Oscillospiraceae bacterium | reverse complement strand
CCCGCTCCAACGCTTTCAAGGATGAGCTTTCAGAAAAATACAAGATATCAGTCTCATGTGTGAACGCCGATCTCTCCGATATAGGATCGGTAAAAGCAGCTTGTGAAGAGCTTTGCAAAAGAGATATCAGCGTTTTCATCCACAATGCGGGAGCATACGATATTCCAAGATACAAAACCGATATCGGCTTTGACAATGTTTTTCAGATAAATTTTATATCCCCCTACTACATGGTAAAGCGCCTGCTTCCTTACCTTCGTGAAAGAGGAGGCCGAGTTGTTGCAGTGGGAAGCATAGCACACAACTATTCAAAAACCGACCCTTGCGATATTGACTTTTCCACACGAAAAGCGTCGTCCAAGGTATACGGAAACGCTAAGCGGTACCTGATGTTTGCGCTTCACGAGCTTTTCAAAGTCGAAGAGGCCGCTTCTCTTTCCGTAGTTCATCCGGGAATAAGCTTTACGGGAATCACAAATCATTATCCCAAAATCATTTTTGCTATAATTAAGCATCCCATGAAAATAATATTCATGAGACCGAAGACAGCCTGCCTTTCAATTCTAAAGGGCGTTTTTGAACCCACGACATACTGTACGTGGATAGGTCCGCGCTTCTTCGATATATGGGGAAAGCCGAAAGCAAAAAAGCTCAAAAGCGCCTCGGTTAGGGAGCGGATATCTATAGGAGATAAGGCAAAAGAAATATACAAAAATATCCAAGCATAAAATAATCCCTATACCTGTCACTATGAAAGGTATAGGGATTTCGTGTACCCTTTTCGATTTGATTTTTCAGGAAGTATTTTCAGGTACACGGACAGAATGCTATACTGCGGCTCCCATACTTTGTGCGTGGAGCCTCTCCTTTTCGCGAATAATTATCTGCTGTTTTCTCGCTCTGAAATACGAAAGCAAGGATGCAAACGAAAAGATAAGTGCCTGTAAAAGTCCAAAAAGGACATACCACAGTGATTCATTCGTATTTGTCAGAGCGTTTTTGCTGATATCCTTCACCGCCCAAAGAAGCAAATGTGATGAGTAGCAGATTTCTTTAGGGAACCCTGCGGCTCCTGTCACGCAGATATAAACGATAACGCATAAAAGCTGCACAACAAGGATACGCGAAACGGAAATCAGCTTTTTATCACTTGAATTCAGCTTTCTGCCAACGCCGTCAAATGCAATGAGCAGAGTGAGAACAGTGATAAGAATATTTACTAAAAACAGAATCAACTTGACAGCGAAATGGACCTTGTATTCATAAAACAGCAAGGTAGAAACGATGGTATTCACCCCAAAGCTAAAGATAAAGGAGCATACGAGCACGCACAAAAACCAAGCCAGGGGATATCTGACATAATTCATTAAGATTATTCCTTTCTTTTTGACCGGAGTGCGCACCCTTGTTCTGTTATAATTGTACCGCCGGCAAGCATTATAATCAAGAAACCGTTTGTTGATTATAATTCTCGCAAGAGTTGAAAAGACAGCTTTGGAGAAAACATTTTCATCGCTCCGTCAAACCGTAATTTGACGGGTAAAGCAAAATCCTTTCAACAGCCTGAAATCAAGCTTTTGAAAGGACTTATATTTACTAATTTACATCTTATCCTATCGCCTTCTTTGATCCTTCACTAATATAGTGTCCGGAACCGGAAAAAGGTTTGATAATTAATTCATTTTTAATCTGATTATTTTGGCTTGGATAATTTTTTCTCACTTCTCCATTATTTATCTCCGAAAACGACTATTTGAGAGAAAAGAGAAAATCGAAAAGAGAAAAATGAAGAGAACAAAAAGAAACGACAATCTTCTTTCGAAAATTGTCGTTTCCTTTTTGGTGACCCGTGGGGGAATCGAACCCCCGTTACTGCCGTGAAAGGGCGGTGTCTTAACCTCTTGACCAACGGGCCTGGTAGCGGAAGTTGGACTTGAACCCACGACCTATCGGGTATGAACCGATTGCTCTAGCCAGCTGAGCTATTCCGCCACGCGCTTGATTATTATAGCATGGGACTTATTATTTGTCAATACAATTTTTTATTTTTTTGAAATATTTTTTCCATATTTTTATACTCTCAAAAAGCCGAATTTTCAGCTTGCCAACTGTTAAAAACAGGTCTCTCCCACAACGGTCTTCTCTAACATTTAACCTATCAATCAAACAGATTCTTTATTATTTCAACGATCTTGAATTTTATCTTATAGCTTTTCTTTTCCGGCTTCGTTATAGTTTCATATTGCTCTCCGGTAAAACCTGCGGCAATAAAGCTTTCTTCCCTTTCCATGGCGCTCGTTGTACACAAGGGAGGAAACAGCACGCACCACCAATTCTTCCCCCCCGCAGATCCTATTTTTACCTGCAATGAAATATACGTGCCTTCAGGCAATGTAAAGCCCTCATAGACCCTTTCAGGATAATTCTCTTTTCCCAAAACTATATTCACCGGATAATCATAGCCCTCCGCCAGTATCACATCATTTGCGCATTTTTCAAGTCTTTCAATGGATTTTTCCATCTCATTGCAGGCTTCATCCATGCTGTTTAGCTCCATGCCTTCAACACTGTCCAAAATTGCATCCCTCACCTTAAGCTTAAGGCTTTGATCCTCCGCGCTGTCGGAATTCGCAATAACATGAAGGCGTATCATGTTTTCGTAAATCTCCTCTTCCCCGTTCACAGGAAGGAACGACATAAGTACAAACGCTAAAAGAAATGATATACAAAATGCTCCTATTGCTTTTACCATAAAAAATACCGTACCTTTCTTTTTCGGTACGGTATTTTTCCCCAAAGACTTGGGAATTATTCATTTTTATTTTACACGAGCCTTGATCTTTTTTCACCTGCAATAAAGGCTTCCATGCTCTTTATCATATCACTAAGGCAACGAACCCGTGCCTCGTATGAACCCCATGCCATGTGGGGAGTGAGGCAAACGTTTGCAAGATCCTTTACCTTATAATACGGACTATCAGCTTTGAATGGCTCCTGAGAATATACATCCACCCCGATACCGCCAATATCTCCGTTTTTGACAGCTTCGCAAAGTGCAGCCTCATCCACCACAGCGCCCCTTGCAACGTTTACAACGATGGCATCTTTTTTCATCGCGGAGATGCGCTCCTTTGTGATGAGGTTCCTCGTTCCTTCATTAAGCGGTGTATGGATGGTTATAATATCCGCCACGCGGCAAAGAGTATCGATATCGGTGCAATTATACTCAGGATCAGGGGTTCTTTTATTGGCGATCACTTTACATCCGAAGGCCTCTGCCACAGCCGCCACCTTTTTGCCGATATTACCGAGGCCCACGATCCCCCAGGTCTTTCCTGCTATCTCATGATACACGGGGGTGAGCTTATTTGCCACGTTTCCCTCGGAATATTTCCCTTCCTCAACGAATGAATTGTACTCGGGAAGATGAGTTGCCAGGGAGAGCACCATTGACACGGTGAGCTGTGCTACGCTATCGGTGGAATATCCAACCACGTTACAAACTCCTATTCCCTTACTCTTCATAAATCCGAGATCAACGTTATCAAAGCCTGTTGCGGCGATGCATACAAGCTTAAGCGTTGAATTATCACCTACAGTACTTTCATTGAGCTTTACCTTATTCACAATTACGAAATCGGCGTCCTCTATTCTCTCACGCACAAGCCCGGGCTCAGTAGACGGATAGGCAACGACCTCTCCGAATTTGCCGAGGGGGGAAAGATCAAGGTCAGCTCCAAGAGTTGCACTGTCTAAAAGTACGATTTTCATATTTCCTCCAAAAACAAATAGCGGCTGACATTCGTCAGCCGCCAAATGAATTACTTGAACTTACGCTTTCTTGCTGCCTCAGACTTCTTCTTTCTCTTTACGCTGGGCTTTTCGTAGCATTCTCTTTTGCGAAGCTCGGCCTGGATACCGGATCTCTGGCACTGACGCTTAAAGCGACGAAGCGCGCTATCAAGAGATTCGTTCTCTTTTACTCTAATTTCTGCCATTGTTCTGTTTCCCTCCCTTCGCTTTCGCCATGGAAAAGTGCCGAATTGCACTTCCTAAATATTATATCGTGCAAATCCTTTATTGTCAAGCGTTATTTTTAATTTTTACTATTATTTTGCAACTATATTCACGATCTTACCGGGAACATAGATCTCTTTGATGATAGCTTTTCCTTCAAGGGCTGCCTTGATCTTTTCATCTGCCTTTGCGGCAGCAATAGCGGTATCCTTATCTGCATCCTTGGAAATGGTCACTGTACCGCGAAGTTTTCCGGAGATCTGAACTGCGATCTCAATAGTTGCGTCAACTGTTTTAGCCTCATCATACTCGGGCCAGGGTGCAAGACACAGCAGTCCCTCGCCGCCAACGCTTTCCCATATCTCCTCACAAAGGTGAGGTGCATAGGGACAAAGGAGAGAAGCAAATATCTTAAGCTCGTCAACGGTGAGAGAGCCGTGATCGTAAATATCGTTGATAAGTGCCATCATTGCCGCGATACCCGTATTGAACTTCATGGACTCGATATCGTTTGTTACCTTCTTGATGGTCTTATGGAATGCACTCTCAAGTGCGCTCGTTGCACCGCTTCCCTTTGCCATATCGCAAAGGCCTGCAACTCTGTCAAGGAACCTCTTACAGCCCTTCATGCTGCTGTCATTCCAGGGGGTTGCACTTTCGTAATCACCCATAAAGAGAACGTAAACGCGGAGAACGTCTGCACCGTAGGTATCGACCACGTCGTTAGGGTCTACTACATTACCCTTGGATTTGGACATCTTATCCCCGTCAGGTCCAAGAATAAGTCCCTGTGCGGTTCTCTTTGCATAGGGCTCTGCGCAAGGAACCTCACCGATATCATAAAGGAAATGATGCCAGAAGCGAGAGTAGATCATGTGACGGGTAACGTGCTCCATGCCACCGTTATACCAATCCACGGGAAGCCAATACTTCATCTTATCCATATCCGCAAACTTTTCTGAGTTTTTGGGATCGATATATCTGAGGAAATACCATGAAGAGCCTGCCCACTGAGGCATCGTATCTGTTTCTCTTCTTGCCTTAGCACCGCACTTGGGACAAGTGCAATTTACGAAATCCTCAAGGGTTGCAAGAGGGCTCTCGCCGCCCTGGCCGGGCTCGAAGTTCTCCATGGGAGGAAGGCGCAAGGGAAGCTCCTCGTAAGGAACGCCCACGATTCCGCATTTTTCGCAATGAACGATGGGAATAGGCTCACCCCAATAACGCTGACGGTTAAACGCCCAGTCCTTCATCTTATACTGAACGCCGCCCTCTCCGAGGCCCTTCTTCTCAAGCTCCTCTATCATTCTTCTGATAGAGTCCTTTTTATTTGTGAAGCCGTTAAGGAAATCGGAATTCACCATTTCGCCGTCGCCGGCATAAGCTTCAACTGCGATATTTCCGCCCTTGATGACCTCGATAATATCAATGCCGAATTTCTTTGCAAAATCGTAGTCTCTCTGGTCATGCGCGGGAACTGCCATGATGGCACCGGTGCCATATCCCATCATAACGTAGTCAGAGATATAAACAGGAATTTCCTTGCCGTTCACGGGATTGACAGCCTTGAAGCCGTTAATGCAAACTCCTGTCTTATCCTTAATAAGCTGAGTTCTTTCAAACTCGGTCTTCTTAGCGCACTCGGCTCTGTATGCAAGTATCTCATCCATATTGCCGATCTTATGGGCATACTTATCGATAATGGGATGCTCGGGAGCCATTACCATAAAGGTTACACCGAAAAGTGTATCGGGACGGGTGGTATAAACAGTGAGAAGCTCCTCGGTCTCTTTAAGTGCAAACTTTACGAATGCACCCGTGGATTTACCTATCCAGTTCTCCTGCTGCATCTTGATATTGGGAAGATAGTCCACCCCTTCAAGTCCCTGAAGAAGCTTATCGGCATACTCGGTTATACGGAGATACCAAACATCCTTGGATTTCTGGATTATATCGGAATGGCAGATATCGCATTTGCCGCCCTGGGAATCCTCATTGGAAAGGACTACCTTACAGGAGGGGCAATAGTTTACAAGTGCCTTATCGCGGAATACCAGACCGTTATCAAACATCTTTCTGAATATCCACTGAGTCCACTTATAGTAGTCTTCCTCGGTGGTATCTATAACTCTTGACCAGTCAAAGGAGAAGCCTACTCTTTTCAGCTGATTTGTAAAGTTTGCAATATTCTTATCGGTCACAAGGCGAGGATGGGTATTGGTTTTGATCGCATAGTTTTCTGTAGGAAGACCGAATGCATCAAAGCCTATAGGGAAAAGAACATTATATCCCTGCATTCTTCTTTTTCGGGAAATAACCTCAAGGCCGGAATATGCCTTGATATGGCCAACGTGCATACCTGCGCCGCTGGGATAGGGGAACTCTACCATGGAGAAGAACTTGGGCTTTTCGGAAAAGTCCACAGCCTCAAAAGCCTTCTCATCTTCCCATTTTTTCTGCCATTTGGCTTCAATTTCTCTAAAATCGTATTTCATATCTATCTCCAAAAGGATTTATTTTCATTTTTATGTAACCGAAGCTCAGTCTTCGGTGAGGATATCCTCAATGGAAACCTCGTCTCCCTCGCTGTAAAGCTTTTCCAACTTATAGAAATCACGGGATTCGGGTGAGAAAACATGAAGGATAACGCTGGAATAATCCGAGATCATGATGTCAGCCTCAGATAACACCTTGAAGTTGTCATTGTCGTAGTTCCAG
>SVQJ01000093.1 GCA_015065395.1 Oscillospiraceae bacterium | reverse complement strand
TTTACTTTTTGTTCCAAAATTCGCAACAATTTTTTTTTTTTTTTCTAAGTTTTTTTTATGAATTTTATATTATTTTACAACTTATTGTTGCACATTGAACCAATAGGCTGTATAATTGTAGCAATAGTAATCATAAAAATCCATAAGGAACGGTTTTAACACTATGAA
Source organism: Oscillospiraceae bacterium (assembly GCA_015065395.1). Lineage (GTDB taxonomy): Bacteria > Bacillota > Clostridia > Oscillospirales > CAG-272 > Avispirillum. Next base: position 6,769 of record SVQJ01000093.1, on the reverse strand, counting down.
GCTTCTTGAAGACAGAATCAGAAAAGACGGAAAGGTTTTCCCGGGGGATGTTCTTAAGGTGGACAGCTTTCTTAACCATCAGATCGACGTAGATTTCATTTCACAGCTTTGCCTTGAATGGAAACGCTTATACGAGGGAACCGAAATCACTAAAATCCTTACGATAGAAGCCTCGGGTATAGCCATTGCAAGCGTTGCAGCTTTGCATTTCAACGTTCCCCTTCTTTTTGCTAAGAAAACAAAGACAGTAAACATCAGCGCAGACGTTTATACAGCAAAGGTGGAATCCTATACTCATAAGACCACATACGATATTATCGTTTCCAAAGAATTTCTCAAGCCCTGCGATAAGGTGCTTATTATTGACGATTTTCTTGCAAACGGAAAGGCTCTTGAGGGGCTTATAAAGCTTTGCGAGGATGCAGGCGCTACCGTTGCCGGCATAGGCATTGCCGTTGAGAAGGCTTGTCAGCGGGGAGGCGACCTTATCCGCTCCAAGGGATATAGAGTGGAGTCTCTTGCGAGAGTCAGCTCCATGTCCGTAGAGGGCGGAGTTGAATTCTGCTGAATATCTTAACACAAGTAAATATTTGATAAGCCCCTTGCAAAAGCATTCACAGCTTTGCAGGGGGCTTTTGCTTTACAACGTCTAATTACAGTTTATAGAGGAGAAACGGTCGCTTTTTTGAAAAAAAGCTCTGCAAAAAACTTTACATAAGGGGATAAGCTGAAGTTTGCAAGGCAAAAGGCGTCGCCAAAGCAGAAATCTGCTTTGGCTTAGGCACCGCAGGTGCCCAAGCCTAAAAAGAGAGAAAAGCGCAAAAATGAGCTCGTTCATTTTTGCGCTTTTCTCTCTTTTTAGGGCCTTTTTGCCTTTTTGCTATCGTTGTTTTCTTAAAGTTCCTTTGGTTCTTTCCTTTCAAGGAAAGAACGAGAAAACACCTTCATCGCCCCGTCAAACCGTAATTTGAACATAAATTTATACAGACATTTTCATTACACGAAGCGAAGGACCTTTTCCAAAGCGACGCAGAATCTTTCCCCGTCGGAAGCAGTCGTTAAAGCACCGGCGCTTACTCTCACCGCGCCGCTTTCGGGGGTCTCAAGTGTTTTATGCGCCAGGGGGGCGCAATGCAGTCCGGCTCTTACACAAACGCCTAAATCATCAAGGCGCTGTGCGGTCTTCTGCGAGGACTGCCCTTTAATATTGAAAAGCCATATTCCGCCCCTTCCCTTTGAATAGGTTTCAATTCTTTCATCTCCTGAAAATCGTTTTCGGACGGTATCCATTACGGAACACTCTTTTTCAAATATGTTCTCCTCTCCTCTTTGCAAAACATATTTTATCCCCTCACAAAGGCCTGCGATTGCCGGTGTTGCCATCGTACCTGCCTCTAATCTATCCGGAAGTTTATCCGGCATAAGGAGCAGACGGGATTCCGAACCGCTTCCGCCGTAAATCAGGGGCCTTGGCAATATCCCATCCGAAAAGACCGCGCCTCCCACGCCCTGAGGACCGAGAAGGCCTTTATGCCCGGGAAAGCACAAAGCTGATATCCTGCTCGCCTGCATGTCGATCCTGTGCACACCCGCGCTTTGTGACGCATCAACTACAAAGATTATTCCCTTTTCGTGAAGCAATCTCCCTATTTTAGGCAAAGGCAGAACTTTGTTACAGATGTTTGATGTGTGGGTGCATACAAGCATTGCCGTGTTCTCTTTAATTATTTTTTCTACATTTGCCAAAATATCTCCGCTCGTAGAAAAAACGCTATAGGAGACGCCTTTATATCTTTTCAAGTATTCCAAAGGGCGTAGGGTGCTGTTGTGTTCAAGGTCTGAGATCAAGACATGAGCACCTTCAGGGCAAAGCCCAAATATCGCCGTGTTCAGCGCATGGGTTGCATTCAGCGTGAATACTACGTTCTCGCTGCTTTGTGCCCCAAACAAAAGAGCGCAAAGCTCTCTTGCTTCATAAAGCTTTTCTGATGCAAGGAGGGAGAGGCGGTGACTTCCACGCCCCGGATTTCCGCAATACTCCCTCATACAGCGCATACTTTCGCGTACAACCGCCGCAGGCTTTGGAAAGGAGGTTGCCGCATTATCAAAATAGCAAAGCTCTTTTGCTTTCACCCTATTATCTCCCCGTAATTCACCCGATTCTTCTGCATGATATATTCCGCCTCTCTCCTCTGTGAGCAGCTGTAGGACAGGCCGTAGGCACAACCGTTTTTAGTAAGATTTCCGTCAAGGCTGACTATCTCACAATCTATCCCTGCCCCCTTGAGGGCTTTTTTTCCTTTAATGGCGGCTGTCATCGTTTTCATTGCCGCTATGCAAAACATTTTTACACCTCTTTCTTTCTTATTTCTCTTTCTTTTGACTATCCCTTAACATTGTATTCTCAGTGGGGAGAAATGACAAAAGAGATAGTATATCATAGGCTTGTCAGAAAGGGGTGAGAACTTGACAAAGGAAGAAAATCAAAAGAAAAAAAGACAAAAAAAGAATGACCACACGAAGAAATTTGAAAGTGCGGTATGCAAGATCGCTTCCATCATTGACAGCCTGGCAACCGGCATGCAGGCTGATATTGAAAATGGCGGCGGCGATATCAAGCAGCTCAAAGAACTGACAGGAGCTGCTAAGGAGCTTTCCTCTCTTATATGTGCGCTTGACGAAAAAGAAGAGAGAAACGCTCCACATGAAAAGAGCGGTATAACGGTGCATTTTACTTCCAAGGGTGAGGAATGGGCAAAATAGAGCTGAATCTTCCCGCCCCATCTCCCAGGCAAAGGGAGTTTCTGGAAGCATCTCAACGTTATATCGCCTTCGGCGGAGCAAGAGGCGGCGGAAAAAGCTTTGCTGTTCGCCTAAAGGCATCTCTCATGTGCCTTTACTACCCCGGCATTCGCATAATGCTCATTCGCTGTACCTACCCTGCTCTTCGCCAGAATCACATCATCCCAATGAAGGAAATGCTCTCCGGCTGTGCCGTTTTTAAGGAAAGCACCAAGGATATGGTTTTCCAAAACGGCTCCGTGATCTCCTTTAGGTACTGCAGAAACATCTCCGATCTTGAAAAATTCCAAGGCACGGAATGCGACGTTCTTTTTATCGATGAGGCTACGCAATTCACCGAGGAGATGTTTGACAGGCTGAAGGCATGTGTTCGCGGAGTGAACAGCTTTCCCAAGCGCATTTACATCACCTGCAACCCAGGCGGCCGTGGGCATGGCTGGGTGAAGCGCTTATTTATTGACCGTGCAATGAAAAGCGGAGAGGAAAAGGATGATTATTTCTTTATCAGATCCCTGGTTACTGATAATCACGCTCTTATGGAAAACGACCCTTCATATATCAAAAAGCTGGAGGCACTACCCCCAAAGCTTAAAAAAGCTTGGCTTTTCGGCGACTGGAATATCTTTGAGGGACAGTTTTTTGAGGAATTTGCAGATCAAAGCGCCCATTACTCTGACCGTCGCTTTACCCATGTTATCGAGCCATTTGAAATACCTCGCGACTGGACCATTTACCGAAGCTTTGACTTCGGTTATTCAAAGCCCTTCTCCTGCGATTGGTGGGCTATTGACTATGACGGCAGAGCTTATCTTATTCTGCAGCTTTACGGATGCAACGGAAATCCCAACGAGGGCGTGAAATGGGATCCTGACAGGATATTTTCCCGGATCCACAGGATCGAAACAGAGCACAGGTGGCTTTCCGGAAAGCACATACACGGAGTTGCCGACCCTTCAATATGGGACGCCTCCCGAGGCGATTCAATAATCGAGGCGGCAGGGCGCAATTTCGTTTATTTTCAGCCCGGGGATAACAAGCGCATCCCCGGCTGGATGCAATGTCATTACCGCCTGCGGTTTGACGACGAGGGATATCCCATGGTTTATTTTTTTAACACCTGCAAGGATGCGATACGCACCCTTCCCTTGCTGACCTACAGCGAAAGCTCTCCCGAGGATCTTGATACTTCGGATGAGGACCATTTTGCAGACAGCTTCCGCTATTTCTGCATGAGCCGCCCAATACGCCCGATACACAACTCAGACCAATCATCTTCGGGTGACGATCCTCTCGACCTTTTGGCTGACAAGCAACGATACAAACAATTCTCTTATTAAAGAAAGGAAATCAAATGAAACTTACTAAAAAGAAAAGCACTGCCCTGCCCGTGACAAACGAAACTGTCAGGGCGGCATACGAGACCCTGCAAAAATATAAGCAGGGTAAAACAAATCTTGAAATGCGTATTATTGAAAACGAAGAATGGTGGAAGCTGCAGCATTACGACAATGGTTCTCAAAGTACCATAACCCCCTCCCCTTGGCTTTTCAACACTATCATCAACAAGCACGCAGACGCAATGGACAACATCCCCACAGTTTCGTGCCTTCCGAGAGAACGGGGAGATGAAGCTGCTGCAAAGCTTCTTTCCGACGTGTTGCCCGTTATTCTTGAGGAGAACCGTTTTGAGAAGATTTACAGCTCCTGTTGGTTTGACAAGCTGAAGAGCGGTACCGGATGCTACGGCGTTTTCTGGAACAATGCTCTGTGCTCCGGCATCGGCGACATTGACATACGCCGTATCGAGCTTCTCAATCTTTTTTGGGAACCGGGTATATGCGATATACAGAGATCAAAAAACGTTTTCCACGTGGAGCTTTGGGACAACGAGGTCCTTTTGAAAAAATATCCTTCTCTCTCAGACAGTCTTTCAACTCCTGTTTTTGATACTGCAAGATATATTTATGATGATACGGTGGACACTTCTGACAAATCCGCTGTCATCGACTGGTACTACAAAAAGACCATCGGAAGCAAGGAAATATTACATTTTTGCAAATTTGCCAACGGAATACTGCTTTATGCTTCGGAAAACGATGAAAGCTACATGGAAAGAGGCTTTTACGATCACGGGAAATACCCCTTTATCCTTGACAGTATGTACCCCGTTCAGGGCTCCCCTTGCGGCTTTGGTGTTATCGACGCTATGAAAAGCACTCAGAGCGACATTGATGCGCTCAGCTCCGCCATCGTCAAAAATGCCCGTATGGCGGCAGAGAGACGGTATTTTGTCCGTGCTGACGGCTCCCTCAATGAAAAGGAATTTGCTGACTTCACCCGTCCCTTTGTTCACTATCAGGGCTCGGGAGACCCCAATTCCTCCATCATGCCCATACAGACACCAGTACTTAGCGATATATACGTGGGCATACTTAATAACAAGATAGACGAGCTTAAGGAGACCAGCGGCAACCGTGATTTTTCTCAGGGTAGCGTTACCGGCGGAGTTACAGCCGCAGCGGCTATCGCCGCACTGCAGGAGGCAGGAAGCAAGACGAGCCGCGACATTATAAGCGCAAGCTACCGTTCCATAGAAGAGGTCTGCTCCCTTATAATAAGCCTTATCGGTCAGTTCTACACCGTTCCCAGGTGCTTTCGCATTACAGGAAAAAACGGCGTTTACGAATTCATGCTTTGCTCTTCTGACGACATTTCCGGGATGAACTCCGTCACCCCTGTTTTCGATATAAAAATACGTGCTCACAAAAAGGATGCTTTTTCAAGAGCGAGCGCCAACGAGCTTGCCTGCAATCTTTACAGGCTGGGTATCTTTGACCCTCAGCATATCGACCGTGCGGAGGCCTGCTTTGCACTGATGGAATTTGAGGGCAAGGATGAGGCTTTGGCAATTCTCAGGAGCAATGCAAAAAAATATGAGAAGCAAGGCCGCGGTGTGGAGGCAGAATGACAAATATCACCTTTGAAGATAGAGGCGGCACGTCCTTCTTTGAATGTGCGGGGCACACAGGCTACGCGCCTTTGGGAAAGGATATCCTTTGCTCGGCGGTTTCCGTTCTCTGCTACACTCTTGACGCTTATCTCTCCCGTCTTCACAGCGAAGGAAGGCTTATTGGCTACGAATCCTTTTTTGATAACGGCTATGTGCGCATTGAGTTCATTTTCCAAAGTTTCAAGGATAATGCAAAGGAGCTTGAAGGAATAGGTGCGATCCTTGGCGGCTTTCTTATTCTTGAAGAAAGCTTCCCGGATCACATAAGAACCAATCTTTAATTATCACAAAAGTGCCGTTACGCATATTATATCACTGAAGGCAAATTGCTTTTATATTTGCTTTTCGTTCAATGAATTATCAATAAAAAGGAAAAGGTGATATATATATGTCCGAAAACAGACAGTGCAGGCAGGGGGCTCAAGAAATGGTATGCATAGATACATACCGAATCCTCGACTCCTGCCGCGACAAGGACTGCTTTGAAGATGTGAGAGTTTTTCTCACCCAATACGGTCAGGAGCTGGTTGACAGGGGAGCGGCGGTCCGCGCAAAGTGTGCGCGCATCGTCTGGTCATATATCGATATTGACCCGGTTCCCTTTAACCGAGGCTTTTATCAGTTAAGCATCAAGATCTATGTTAAAATAATTGCGGAGGTCTGCATTTCTCCCGGAAATATTCAAGAGATCGAGGGTATCGCTGTTGTTGAGAAGAAGGTGATACTTTTCGGCAGCGAAGGTAACGTGAGTATTTTCAAGAGTGAAACCGGCTGCTCAGGGTTCTGTCCCTCCCACGACAAGAAATGCGGATCCCGAACCTCAAATCTGCCCATTGCGGTTTTGGAAACGGTTGACCCTATAATCCTCGCTTCCAAGATCGTTTGCTCGCCCAAAGTGAAGTGCTGCTGTTGCTGCTGCGATGATATTCCCGAAAATGTTTGCTGCTCGGTAAACGG
>SVQJ01000092.1 GCA_015065395.1 Oscillospiraceae bacterium | reverse complement strand
TCTTACATCTGAAAAGGCGGTGTGTGCAGTTGTTTATGGTTTAACCGAGAAAACCTCCGAAGAATCGGAGGTTTTTTCGCTTTTCGTTTTTCGGGTCTCTGTCGTACCTTTGTACGCCGACGAGCCCCGAAAAACGAAATCTGCATCCTTCTCGACAGTCCGAAGCAGCTTGTCGATAACTTTATCGACAAGCTGTGAGCCCCCTGAAAAAGCAGGGGGCTCTGATTATTTCATGTGCCTTAGAAGGTCAGGGGTTGTATATTCCTGAGATTATCAGCTTGAATACAAACATATCCTTGGCATCGGCAACACCGTCATTATTGGTATCAGCGGAGCTGAGGGGGACGGCATCCAATATTCCGGTTATGTATTTTGTCAAAAGATTGGCATCCTTTGCGGTACAAAGCCCGTCGCAGTCAATATCACCCACAGGCTCCCCGAATTGGCATCTTACGCAACATCCGTCAACGTAGAGGTGGTTGAGAGCCTTTTCGATAACGCTGTTGCAAACACGGCATCTGTTGGCAGTTGTACAGGTAGCATCATCTCCGGGAGTATGGGGGAACGCTTCCTCCAAAACTTCGCCGCAGTCGGTGCAGATGCAAGGAGCTTTGCAGGTTGCCTCTTCTCCTCTGGTATGTCCCTTAGCGTGAGCCGTTATGCGATTGCATCCTTCTCTTGCGCATACCTGATACTCTGTGCAGGTGGGACCTTCACCGGGAAGGTGGCCGAGCGCGGGGGAATAATGCAGATCGAGCCAATAATAGGCTCCTGAATATCCATCGCAATCAAATCTGTAAAGAGCGCCCTCATCGCAGGTTGCGTCTTTTTTCTCTATGAGATAGGTTTCATCAATGGTATTTCTGTCAAGCACCTCGTTTCCCTTGTCCATAGAGATATTGTGATATTCTTCGCGGCGTCCCATAAACCAGATATAAGTGAACTGGATACAGTTTTTGAAGGCGTTGTAGCCGATATGTTCAACGGTGGGCGGAAGCAATAAATGATAAAGACTCAAACAGGAAGAAAAGCATTCTCTCTTAATTTCGGTAATACCCGCGGGAATATTGATGGCGTAAACTCTGGATCCTGCAAAGGCTCCGACACCAAGCTCGCAAAGTCCTTCGGGCAAAAGGATGCTGCCGATACTGCCGGTGTTGGAAAGAGCGTAATCCGCGATCCTTGTAACGGTGAAAGGAATGTAAATTTCACAAAGATCTGCACAGTTGAAGAAAGCATAAGCTTCAATGCTTTTAAGCCCCTCGGGAAGTGCAACCCTTTCAAGACCTCTGCAGCCGTAGAGCTGATATCTGCCGATGCTTTCCACACCTTCGGGCACCGTGATCTCGGTAACCATCTTACCGTCTACATAAAGAGAGCCGTTGTTTCTCAAGGGAGCAACGCTGTCGCTTACCATTTCGGGATCATCTCCGAAGGTGATGCCGAACCACATATCAGTGCTTGGAATATGCACTTCCTTGAGGCTTTCGCAAGCTTGGAATGCCGAATTACCGATGACCTCAAGGGTTGAGGGAAGATAGATGGAATAAAGGGAGCGGCATTCGTTGAAAGCACCGCGCCCGATGGAGGTCACACCCTCAGGTATTGTAATGCTTTCAAGACTTTTGCACATATAAAAAGCTGCTTTTCCAATACTTTCAAGTCCCTCGGGAAGAGTAACGCTTTTCAGTGAGGAGCATCCGAAGAACATTTCAAACGGAATGGTCTTTATTCCCTCGCCCAGAACTGCGCTTTCAAGATAGGTACCCTGGAATATTGAATCCCCCAAAGCTTCAACGCTGCCGGGAATAATAACGCTTGTTACAGATGAGCCATAGAAGGCATATTTCCCGATCTCCTTAAGACCCTCGGGAAGAATGATATCGGAAAGGGAATCGCAGGAGTAGAAAGCGTATTCGCCGATGTATGTAAGCCCCTTGGGGAAATTGATGTCTGAAAGTGAATCACAGTCGTCGAAGGTTCTGTCTTCGATGCGGGTGATATTCTCGCTAAGTGAGATGGATGTGATTTCTTTACAGCGTTCAAAGGCACTCGCGCCGATCTCTTCAAGAGTTTGAGGTAAAGCAACATCAGAGAGTGAGGAGCAACCGGAAAATGCACCGATGCCAATGGATGTCAGATAGGCGGGAATAGTGATCTTGGTTAATTTTTGGCAGTTGTAGAATGTATAATTTTCGATTTTAGATAAGCTGTCGCTAAAGCTTATCTCGGTTAGATTTTTACAGTTGTAGAAAGTGTTTCGTCCAAGGTTGGTGAGGTTATCCAATAAGGGGACAACAGCAAGGGCAGAGCAGTTTTCAAAGGCATATTCACCGATGGAAGTGATATTTGTTGCACCTGAAAGCTCTGTGAGGGCGGAGCAGGCGCTGAAAGCATAATTGCCGATGGAAGTGACGCTGTCAGGTAAGGCGATGTTTTCCAGAGCGGTGCATCCGTTGAATGTATTACTGTTGATCGTCTCTATCTTCTCCGGCAATTTGATCTCCTTAAGGCTTCGGCATTCCTTAAAGGCAGCGCCACCCAATGCCGTAAGGTCCTTTGGAAGATTGATGCTTTCAAGAGAATAGCAACGGTTAAATGCATAATCCCCGATCGAGGTAACCTTTTCGGGAACGGTAATGCTCTTAAAGCTTTGGCAATCCTGGAACACATGGCTTTCGATGGAGGTGAGCGTATCAGGGAGAGTGACGTCGGAAAGCACCAGACAATTCCAGAATGCTGCTTGTCCTATAAACGTTAGATTTTGCGAAAGTTCGACGGTCTCAAGGCCCGTGCACTCGTGAAAGCAATGATTTCCGATGGAGACGATATTATCCGGAATAACGAGGGAGGTGATGGGAGTGCCTGCAAAGGCATACGCGCCGAGATAGCAGATGCTGTCATCCTCGGGGATGGAAATGCTGTTGCCGAATGTGGAAATGACAGTCTTTGAGAAAAGATCCGTAAGGCAACCGTCTGCCACCTTGAAAACAGTATTGCGCTCATCAACGGTGATGCTCTCAAGGGCGGAGCAGTAGGCAAAGGCACCTTCGCCGATGGAGGAGAGGGATGGGCCGAGGGTAACACTTTTCAGTGAAGCACAGCTGTCAAATGCACCTTTGGAAAGTGTTTCCAGAGTGGAAGGAAGGGAGAGCTCTGTTAGTGATGTGCATCCGAAAAAAGCATAATTCCCAATATATTTAAGCCCTTCGGGGAGAGCAAAGCTTCGGATCTTGTTGCATTCTCTGAAGGCGCTGACATCGATGGTCGTTAAGCTTTTGGGCATATTTATGCCGGAAAGCTTATAGCAATAGCTGAAGGCGCTTTGTGAAATGGTGGTCACCGTGTCGGGAAGGGTAACATTTGTCAGTGACATACAGTAGAAAAAAGCACTTTTGCCGATAACGGTAACGGGATAGCCCTCAATTTTTTCGGGTATGGTCACTGAGGCGGAGGACTGATCGAATTTTGTTATGGTAACTGTTCCGGCCTCCGTATCTATCTTGTAGGAAAGACCGTTATCCGTCACTCCCGTCAAGCTGTCAGCCTTGGCGGGCAGAGCAATAAGCAGAGCCGTTATGAGAACGGCACAGGTTATACAGGAAAAAAGTTTTATTGCTTTATTTAACATACTGCAGATCCTTTCGTTCTTAAAAAGACTTATAACAGTATTATACCATAATAAACCGCAAAATCAATAGATGCCCGTAATTCAAAATAAGCGAGTAAAATTGTAAATTTTGCTCGACAGGCGAAAAATTTAATTTTTTGTCTATACAAAATGGGGAGTAGTATGGTATAATGCTAAATTAGTTAGTTATACAAATTTCTTTATTGTGAGGATAAACAATGATAGAAGTATCGAACCTTGTCAAGGTGTACGGCACAAACGTCGCACTGGACGGTATTTCCTTCGCGGCAGGAGAGAGAGAGGTACTTGGCTTCCTCGGACCCAACGGTGCAGGAAAATCTACCGCAATGAATATTATGACGGGATTTCTTTCCTATAACTCCGGAACCGTTAAGGTTGGGGGAGTGGATATATCGGAAAAGCCCGATGAAGCAAAGAAGCTTATCGGATTTTTGCCGGAGCAGCCGCCCTTGTATCAGGATATGACCGTTCGGGAATATCTGAATTTCGTTTATGATCTTAAGGACTGCAAATTCAACCGCGAAAAGCATATCGAGGAGATCTGCAAGGTAACAAGGATCACCGACGTGAGAAAAAGGCTTATTAAAAACCTTTCCAAGGGTTACCGTCAGAGAGTGGGTATTGCTCAGGCTCTTATCGGGAATCCCAAGGTTCTTATTTTCGATGAGCCCACCGTCGGTCTTGACCCAAAGCAGATAATCGAGGTCAGAAACCTTATAAGAACCCTCGGACGCGAGCATACCGTTATCCTTTCCACCCACATCCTCTCTGAGGTGCAGGCTGTGGCAGACAGGATCATAATTATAAATGAAGGAAAGCTCCTTGCCGACGAAAAGACGGAGAACATCAACCGCGCCATCAATGAGAACGTGCGCTATATGGTGAAGATATGCGGCCCCCAAAGAGAGGTGCTTGATGCTATACGCGCGGTGGATGGAGTTTTACATGCAGAGATCTCCAGCGAAAGAGAAAAGGACAGCTTTACATACCATGTGGAAAGCGAGCACAGCTTTGATATGAGAAAAAATCTCTTCTTTGCCATGGCCGAGAAGAATTGGCCCATCGTTGCCATGGAGCAGGAGGGCGTTTCTCTTGAGGATGTGTTTATAAAGCTCACTGACTCAAAAAGCCTCGCACAGAACACAAGAAGAGGAGGAAGAAGATAATGCTTGCAATATATAAAAGAGAAATGAGATCCTTTTTCACAACTGCAACGGGATATCTTTTCATCGGAGTTTTTCTTTGCGCTGCCGGATTCCTTTTCGGCGTATGCACTCTCCAGAATCAGACCTCCGATGTTTCCACCTATTTTCAGTTTCTGATCTTTGCCTATATCGTTATCATTCCTTTGCTTACGATGAAATCCTTTTCCGAAGAAAAAAGGAGCAAGACCGAGCAGCTTCTGCTCACATCTCCCGTAAGCCTTCTTTCCATGGTAACGGCAAAGTTTGCGGCTGCGTTCACCATGTTCATTGCAACCCTTGCCGTAAGCTGCCTGCCCTTTGCGCTTTTTGATAAATTTGCAGAAGAAGTGAACTGGGCGCGTATATTCGGATGCACTCTCGGTATGGTATTTATCGCAATGTGCTTTATTGCCATAGGTCTTTTCGTTTCCTCTCTTACCGATAATCAGTTCGTTGCCGCTATCGGAACCATAGGCATCCTCGTTGGCCTTGTAATAGTTGCCATGATAAATCCCTTTATCAGCGTTCAGTGGATACGCACGGTGATCGATTGGATATCCATTTATTCAAGATATTCCCTTTTCACCGTTGGCATATTCGACATTGCAAGCGCCTTCTACTATCTCTCTATTTGCTTTGCGTTCCTTTTTCTTACCGTGCGCGTTTATGAAAAGCGCAGACTTGCATAAGGAGGCAAAACTATGAGAAAGAAGTATTATAACAACAAAAAGAAGAAGTTTTACGTTCTTCAGAGTGCGGTCACTGTCCTTGTTGTCATCCTCGTTATTTTCATGAATGCAGGTGTCAGCGCCCTTGTCAATCATTTCGGCTGGCGTATAGATATGACAAAGGGTCAGGTATTTACCCTCAGCGACAAGACGAAAGAGTATATGAAATCCGCAAAAGGCGACGTTAATATCTATTTTGCGGTGGAGTCCGATAAGATCGCCGAGACCGCGCCCGCTCTTTATTATATTTACCAGACGGCCTTGCAGCTTGAAGCAAAATTTGACAGCGTCAACGTTGAATGCGTTGATATAATCAAGAACCCCAACCATTTCAGAGGATATCTCACAACAGATCTTGACGAGATACATACCACCGACGTGGTTATCGATTCCGGAGCCGATTTCAGAGTTTATACGATGGAATCCTTCTTCGTTTATAACGATTACGGCGAGGTCTGGGCTTATAACGGCGAGCAGAAATTCGTTTCCGCTATCCTTTCCGTCACATCCACCGAAAAGCCTGTGGTATGCTTCACAACCAAGCACGGCGAAACAGTCGGCGATGGGGCATCCGCTCTTGTCAGCCTTTTCTCAGATGCAGGCTTTGAGGTCAAGGCCGTGGATCTTTCAAGCGAGGATCTTCCGGAGGATACAAGGATCGTTATAATCAACGACCCCAAGTATGATTTTGCCGGCTTTGAATCAGAAACGGGAAATGAGATAGAAAAGCTTGATAATTTCCTTGACGATTTCGGCTTTCTCATGGTCTTTGCAGATCCGGATCACAGCTCAAATCTTACAAGACTTAATGAATTTTTAAGCGAATGGGGCATCGCAATGAACGGCGCCACCTTCCTTAAGGACAGCGCACATTCCGTCACCGTTGACCATCAGAGCATTCTTTGCTCCTATGCAGAGGATTCTCTCGGCGCATCACTTTATACAGACCTTTCCGCCAGCGATACCATGCCCGATACCATAGTCAGGAAGGCAATGCCCATAGATATCCTTTGGCAGAGCGGAGTTAAGGAGTCTCTCAGCGGCACACGCGAGATATCTCCCGTGCTCCTCTCCCACGACACCGCGGTGAAGGTGAGCGACGGCAAGGAGGGTGAAAGCGGAAGCTTCCCCCTTATGACTGTCACAAGAGAAAACAGAGTTATCAATAACGAATACTATTATTCATACGTTCTTGCCTGTGGCTCTGCCCATTACACTTCCAACAGCTTCCTTAACGATAATAAATACGCCAATAACGATATAATATATAACGCAATGCGTATCATGGGAAGAGACAGCGTGATCGCCGATATCGATTTCAAGGTATTTGACGACACCTCCCTTACCATAACCACCAAGGATGCAAACTTCTGGTCAGTTCTTCTCACTGTTCTTCCTCCCGTTGTGTTTGCTCTTTGCGGCACGGTCGTTTGTGTTCGGAGGAAGAATTCATG
>SVQJ01000002.1 GCA_015065395.1 Oscillospiraceae bacterium | reverse complement strand
CTTGAGGATGCAGTTGCTTCCCTTCACGAATACATGAAAAAAGTCGGCGCGATCCGTGACAAGATAATCGCTGAGCTTTCAAAGATCCCTCACTCATTTTTGAACGGAGACCCTATAAAGCGTCTCCCCAATAACGTGAATATGTGCTTTGAAGGAATCGAAGGAGAAAGCCTCCTTCTTATGCTCGATATGTACGGCATCGCCGCCTCCAGCGGAAGTGCCTGCACCTCCGGAAGCCTTGACCCCAGCCACGTGCTTCTTGCCATCGGTCTGCCTCACGAGGTCGCCCACGGCTCTCTCCGTCTCTCCTTCTGCGAAAGCACCACGGATGAAGAGGCTGATTACATTATAGAGAAGGTTCCCGGCGTTGTGGAAAAGCTCCGCATGATGTCACCTGTCTGGGAACGCATGATGAACGAAGAAAACAATTAACGGAAAGGAAACTGTTGTTATGGCAATGAATTATTCTCCCCTGGTTATGGATCATTTCCAGAACCCCCGTAATGTTGGTAAAATAGAAAATGCTGACGGTGTCGGCGAGGTTGGTAACGCAAAATGCGGCGATATCATGAAGATATACCTTAAAATAGAGAACGATATCATCGTTGATGTTAAGTTCAATACCTTCGGCTGCGCTTCAGCTATCGCCACAAGTTCCATGGCTACTGAGCTTATCAAGGGCAAGCCCGTCTCCGAAGCGCTTGAGCTTACAAATCGCGCAGTTGTTGAGGCTCTGGGCGGTCTTCCCGCAGTTAAGATCCACTGCTCCGTTCTTGCAGAAGAGGCAGTTAAAGCAGCCGTTAAGGATTACTATGATAAAAACGGCATCGAATACGATCCCGAAATGTTCAAAGAGGGCGGTTGCGCTCATTGCTGCCACTGCGACTGATATTAGGGGCTGTTGCAATAGATGCATAAGACGCTGTTGCAACAGCCCCTTTTCAACACCTAATATGAACCGAGGAACAAAAAATGATAAAAAAAATGCAGGATGAGATCCTTCGCCTTAAGAAGGAAAAGGACATTTGCATACTTGCCCACAGCTACCAGCCGCATATCATAACTTCCATCGCGGATCATACCGGAGATTCTTATGCGCTGGCAGTCAAGGCTGCAAAAACAGATAACCGTACGGTTATAATGTGCGGAGTTCGCTTTATGGCAGAGGGAGTTAAGCTTCTCTGCCCCGACAAAAAGGTTATTCTGAGCCACAAAAGAGCAGGATGCCCCATGGCTGAGCAGTTCACAAAAGAGGATATATTGAAATTCAAAGAGAAACATCCCGAGACTGCCGTGGTAGCCTACATAAATACCACCGCATCCATAAAAACCGTTTGCGATGTTTGCGTTACCTCATCAAGTGCCGTAAAGATCGTATCAAGGCTCCCTCAAAAGGACATTTTGTTCATACCCGATTGCAATCTGGGCAGATACGTTGCAAATAAGCTTCCCGAAAAAAATATAACTCTCTGGAAAGGCGGATGCCCCATCCATTCCTCCATCACCCCCGGGGAAGCAACGGCAGCAAGGGAAATGTATCCCAATGCTCTATTCCTCGTTCATCCTGAATGCATACCCGAGGTCAGCGAGAGCGCAGATTTTGTAGGTTCCACGGCCGAGATTATGGAATATGCAAAAAAAAGCGAGAAAAAAGAGTTTATTATCGGAACCGAGGTAGCAATTATCGAGCATCTTCAATTTGAATGCCCCGATAAGAAATTCTATCCTCTTTCTCCTCGCCTTGTTTGCGGAGACATGAAGCTCACAACTCTCACCGATGTGCTTGATTGCATTAACGGTGACGGTGGAGATGAAATAATCCTTTCTGATGAAACGATACGGGATGCACGCCATTGTATCGAAAGAATGATCGAGCTTGGATAAATGAAAAAAGAAAAAATACTTGTGGCAATGAGCGGCGGGGTGGATTCCTCCGCCGTTGCCGCACTTCTGATAAAGGGAGGCTATTGCGTAGGCGGTGCCACCATGCGTCTTTGCCCGGGCATAGGGGAGGACCCCACAGCTGATGCAATGGCGGCAGCTGAAAAGCTGGGCATAGAATTTCACTCATTTGATATGAGACGGGAGTTTCGCAAAAACGTTATTGAGGATTTTATTGCCTCATATATAAACGGCGAGACCCCGAATCCTTGCATAGTGTGCAACAGGACTATGAAGTTCGGTGCTTTTCTGGATCGGGCTTTGGAGCTTGGATACGACAGGGTCGCAACAGGTCATTACGCAAAAATAAAAAAAGAAGGGGAAAGATACCTTCTTTATAAAAGCAAGTGCTCTGAAAAGGATCAGACTTATGTGCTCTGGTCACTGACACAGCGCGCCCTTTCCCACCTTGTTCTTCCCCTGGGTTCACTCACAAAAAGCGAGGCGAGGGAAGCTGCCCTCGAAGCCGGACTTGACAACGCAAATAAAAAGGAAAGTCAGGATATATGCTTTGTTCCCGACGGAGATTATGCTTCCTTTATCGAAAGGGAAAGCGCCGTCACATTCCCGAAGGGTAGCTTTATCGATGAGCAGGGCAATATTTTAGGCTCTCACAAGGGCATTATCCACTACACCGTAGGTCAGCGTCGGGGACTTGGATTATCCCTGCCCGCACCTCTTTACGTTAAGGAAAAAAACGCAAAGGAAAATACTGTTATTCTGTGCCCGGCGGAAAATCTCTTTGCAAAAAAATTGAAGGGGAGAGACGCAAACTGGCTTGCCTTTGATTTTCTCACATCCCCCATTCGCCTTGAAGCAAAGATCCGCTACGGTAAGGCTCAATCCCCATGTACGGTAACACCAATTTCCGAAAAAGAGATAACCGTGGAGTTTGATTCCCCTCAAAGAGCACCATCTCCCGGCCAATCCGTTGTATTCTATGACGGAGACCTCCTTGTGGGCGGCGCGGTTATATGCTGACAAAAAGGTGCTTTCAAATTTAAGGTTGCAAAGAAAACGGCAGGTTTTTGAAAAAAGCTCTGCAAAGCTTTAATAATGAGTTCAGCTGAACATACAAATAAAAAGGATCGGTAAAGGCGAAAATTTCGCTTTTACCGATCCTTTTTATTTGTATTCAATTAATCATTGGGAGAGATAAACTTCCAATAGGACTTAATATAATCAAATCCTGACCAAAGGGTCATAAAGACCATCGCAGCCATGGTAACATAAGTAAGGATAGTCCAATCGTAGAAAGCAAAGCTCTTAAAGGGATAGAGAACCAGAGGCTCAAGAAGGATAGTACAGATAAACACGATCTGGAGCACTGTCTTCACTTTGCCAAGCCAGCTTGCCGCAACGACGATACCCTCATTTCCGCTTACAACAAGGCGAATGGAGGTAACTGCGAGCTCTCTGAACATTACGATAGCAGCTGCACAAATTATAACGGGGAGAGCGCGGTCTGCTCTGTATCTGTAGATAATGGAAAGAAGGGCGCCGAAAACCATAAATTTGTCGGCAAGAGGATCCATAAACTTTCCGAAATTAGTGATAAGATTATACTTTCTGGCGATCTTTCCATCCAGCATATCGGTAATGCTTGTGATGATAAAGACCAAAGCAGCCACCCCTCTGCAGATAAGATCACTTATAACGGCATCGGGATGGAAGGGGATGGGAGCCATCATCACGATCATAAATACGGGAACCAGGCAAATACGAAGAATAGTTAATTTATTAGGTAAATTCATTTCTCTCCAAAGCTTTGGTTTTATATTTGTGCACAGCACAGACCGAAGCTTACTTTGCACTTGAAAGCATCTGCTTTATGTATTCTACTACAAATAGGTCCATAAAGTCAATAAGTAAAACAACAAATAGTGGCAGAACCCACAACAAAAGTGTTTTAGACATGGATATCTGCTTATCCGTGCGCTCCTCTCCCTTCTTTTCGGAAACTATCTTTCCCGAAAGCAGAAGAGAAAGAGCACCGAGAATGATCGCCGCCGACACATAAACTCCCGAGCAGATCTGATAGGGAAGGGGATTCATTGTCTTCTCCCCGAAATAGATACAGCCATAGTATATAATCAGCAGAATAACAAAATTGATAATTATAGCCGCCTTTTGCTTTGAACTCAGGGCGCTTTTCTTTTTTTCGTTCTTCATGGTGATCAGACAAGCCTCATTGCTCCGCCGCGGCGGACACTGAGCACATGGCAAGAGCCTTTATTGAATACTTTTTCCATATAGCTTTTGAACTGAGATGTATAAGCTTTGGGAACAAAAGCCTGCACGGTACCTGCAAATCCGCCTCCGTGAACTCTCCATGCTCCGCCCTTATCACAAAGAAATCTCTCGCAAAGGCAAAGAGCAAGAGAAAGTCCCTGCTCGCTCACATTTTTCACAGTATACACATTCTGCAAATAACGATAGCTTGAAAGACCTGAAGCGATAACATTATCAAAAAACGCTTGTACATCCCCCTCTTTCAGAGCAAGAGCCTGCTTTTCAACTCTTTTGTTCTCCCCCATAAAATGAAGCGCACGCAAAAGGCATCTGTCTCCCAGCTTTTCACGGATATCCACAGCACTTGCGATAATATCCTCTTCGCTGACAGAGCGGAGCACTTCTTTTCCAAAATATGCAGCGACAGCCTTCATCTCCGAGGGTACCGAAGCGTAATCCTCATTAAGATCCGCATGATTCCCCCCCGTATCAATGATACAAAGGTCATAGCCTGCACCCGAAAGGTCAAAGTCCTGCTTTTCTATAACAGGCTCCTTCGGGTCATTAAAATCAATAGAAATGAATCCTCCCACGGCACAGGCTGTCTGATCCATAAGACCGCAGGGCTTTCCGAAATAAACATTTTCACTAAACTGTGCCATTTTTGCGATCTCTACATTTGAAACGGTGCCATCATTATACAGATGATTGAGTATATTTCCGATCATCACCTCAAATGCAGCGGAAGAGGAAAGACCGCTTCCCTTAAGAACGTCGGAAACGGTATAGGCACAAAACCCGCCTATATTCAATCCCCTGTCTGAAAAAGCCCTCTCCATGCCGGCAATAATTGCACTTGAAGAGAATTTTCTCTCCTCTATAGGCTCCCAAATCTCGCTTTCAAGCACAGTATCAGCGTCAAAGCCCTCGCTTTTGACAGTCACAGCCTTGTCGTCGGTGGGAGATGCAACTGCAATAATATCAAGATCCACTGCAGCGCAAAGCACCCTACCCCTGTTATGATCCGTGTGATTTCCGGAGATCTCGCTTCTGCCACCTACGGAAAAAAGATAAGCTTCCCGATCTCCGTAAATGGCAATAAAGGAATCCACCGCATTGGCGATACGCTCCTTTTTTTCTGCCAGCCTTTCCGGCGAAACGGCACATTCAGCCATAAGCAGGCCATCAAGTCTCCCGGAAATAACATATTCTTTAAGCTTAGATGAGATCATTTTTTACTCCGATCTTTGTCCCCCTGCGGCTTTTTGAAAAGCCGCAGGGAATTATTTATCTCTCTATTGTGATTCCCTCTCCCACAGAGCAGATCTTTCCGTTATGGATGAACTGAACATCGGCAGTTCCGGTCACATTCTTTACGGAAAGGCTTTCGTGATCCGCATACACCTCAAGACGCTGACCGTGCCAATAGATCGCAAAAGAAACGGATCTCCAAGCCTTGGGAAGATGGGGGTCGATCCTCAGCTCGTTTCCGTATCTGCGCACACCGCCGAATCCGAGAACCGCACACTGCCAGATGCCACCAAGAGATGCGGCATGCATACCCTCATTGGAGGACCACATACAGTTACCCATATCGATCATAGTAGCTCTTTCAAAGAGATCATAAGCCATCTTCGCTTCGCCCAGGTCTGCAGCAAGAGCAGAGAAGGTGGAAAGGGAGAGGCTGGAATCGTGGATACAGCATTCCTCGTAGAAATAGAAGTTCTTTACCTTGGTCTCAGGACTGAAAAGATCCTCCATCATATAGAGAAGAGCAACAACATCTGCTTGCTTACCTATCATTACCTTCAAAAATCCGCCCATTTCGTTGATACGCTCGCGGACAGTAGGGTCAAGGGATGCGGAGATGCCATTCTGTGTCACCTTGGGAAGAGAAAGGAATGTATCATCCTCGGGAATGATCCCATCCTCGTTCTCCACGGGAAGATAAAGCTTTGCAAGGATATCTGTCCATTTCTCATAAGCGCTGTCCAGATCGAGAAGCTCGTTCAATCTGTTATAGGTCTCAGGCTTATCCTTTCTGAGCATATCCGTATACTCAACAGCAAGACGGATATTCTGATGCACCATATAGTTGGTATATGCATTGTTATCAACGTTTTCCTTATACTCGTTTGCGCCGATAACGTTAAGGATGACGTACTGATCCTTCTCAGCATCGTAATCGATTCTTGAAGGCCAGAATCTTGCACAGTCCAGAAGAAGCTCATATCCGCATTTTTCCATAAAATCCTCGTCGCCTGTCACCATATTGTAATAGTGAACGCCGAAGGCTACATCTGCTGTGATATGTACCTCATAATCGCCGGTATTATAAATAACGGGAGTTGCCTCGCCATCGGTGATCCATGCAGCCTCCCAGGGGAACCGTGCACCGGTGAAGCCGGTTCTCTTAGCGTGAGTACGGCAAGCCTCAAGGCAGTTATAGCGATACTCGATAAGACTTCTCGCCTCATCGGGAGCGGCAAAGATAAAGTAGGGAAGCATATAAATCTCAGTATCCCAGAAGGTATGTCCGTAATATCCGGGACCGGAAAGACCCTTTGCGGCAATATTCATTCTGTTATCGTGAACGGGGGACATTGCTGTCAGGTGATAAAGTGCAAAGCGCACAGCAAGCTGATCTGTATCGGCACCGTCAATGGTAACATCTCTTTCATTCCAAATGCGCTCGCCCCATTCCTCTTCACTTTCCTTGAGAAGAGTGCAAAAGCAACGATCAAGCTCTGCGTTAACTTTATTCTCTGCAAGCACAGAAAGATCTTCCATTTTCATGGTATCTCTGCCCTGATCGCGGCTTGTGAAAACTGAGATCCTCTTATTGAGAGTGATGCTCTCGCCCTTGGCAAGCTTTACGGTGACTGTGGCGCTTGCGCATTTTTCACGTGTTTCATAGCGGATATCCGAAACGCTTTCCTTCTCTCCGTTTTTGTGCACACAGAACTTAACAGCCGCCGCGGTAGCGATCCTTATAGCCGACTGATTTGTAACGGTATTCACGCAAAGCAGGCCGTTTTCGGCCTTTTCGTTTACAGAATCAATATGATGATTTATACGCTGAAGCTCCTCAGCGCCGTTGATGCCTGCAGATAAGGTGATCTCACAATCTCCGCTCAGAGCAGTTACGGTGATCTTCTGCGCCGCAAGATGGCGATCCTTCAAGGAAACAAAACGCTTCTCCTCACAAAGATATTCTCCGCCGTCAGTACCCTTCCAGTGAGTTTTTCTTTCAAGGAGGCCGTTTTTCAGATTAAGGTCGCGCTCATGGGTAGTATAGTCTATATTATCATATCCCATTTTCTCGCCATTGATAATAACAACTGCAGACAAAGGATTTGCGCTGTTGATAAGCATGGTACAGCCATCATCTACGCCGCGGTTAAAAGTTCCTGCAATCATAGTTACAGGACCCACATCCTCACTGGGAGCTTCAAAAAGTCCGCCTCTCATGCACAGATATCCGTTACCCTGGCACATAATGGACTCGCACTTTGCAAGACGCTGAACGCTGAGCTGATCCTCGCCCAGTATCCAGTTTTTGTTTTCTCCCACGCCTCTGTTATAGACTATTTTATGATTATCGTTGGTAAACATATTTTATCCTTTCTTTTCAGTTAGCTGAAAGTACCTTTTCTCTGAGAATCTTATATGCCTCTTCCGGATCGCTTATGCGGGAAACCGCCTTTTCCATGGGGCATATACCGTCGCCTCTTCTGTTTGATATGGCAATGCAGGTGTTTGAAAAGCTGCAGGGAATACCTGCCTCCTCAAAAACTGCAACTGCGCCGCGGCTCATAACACCGCCGTATACCTCGGCCACCCCGCCCTTGACCATTATCATAGCGGCGGCTCTGCCGATTATCTTGTCGGCTACCGAGGCTGAACGGAGGAATTCTCCATCCTTCTCAAGCCACATGATTAGAGGCTTAAGTCCTTTTTCCGTGGAAATATTCAGCTTATCGTTATAAACTGCACACGAGGTATGTCCCCTGAGGGAAAGCATTGCTTCTTTCAATTTATCTGTCATTGTTAAATTGCCTCACAGTTACAAAATATCTGCTCTCCCAAGCCTTTTCTATGAGAGCACTGCGGTCAAACTTTTCCTCCTCCGCCAAAACCTTTTCCATTTCGGGACGGGTCTTGGGGTGACGGGGAGTGAACACGGTACAGCAATCCTCATAGGGAAGTATGGAGGTTTCGTACGTACCGATATCTCTGGAGCGGACAACGATCTCCTCCTTATCAAGTCCGATACAGGGGCGAAGAACCGGGATCTCTGCAACACAATCCGTTACCGCAATGGCTGCCATGGTCTGACTTGCCACCTGACCTAAGCTTTCACCGGTTACAAGGCACTGATAATCCCCCTCAGCCGCAACTTTGTTTGCAAGCTCCATCATACAGCGGCGAAGCAGGAGAGTGAAATAATCCTCGGTGCAATTATCCCGAAGCGCCTCCTGTATCTCCGTGAGGGATATAATATGCACTCTCATGATACCCGTGAATTCGCAAAGCTCCTTTGCAAGGGTGAGCACCTTTTCCCTTGCTCTTTCGCTGGTATAGGGGAAGGATTCAAAATGAAGCGCATCAATGAACAGACCTCTTTTGGCCATCATATATCCGGCAACGGGACTGTCGATGCCGCCGGAAAGAAGAAGAAGTCCTCTGCCGCCGCATCCCAGCGGGATACCGCCCGCACCATTTTCCTGTCCTGCATGAATATATGCATACTGATCGCGTACCTCAACGCGCACCGTGATATCCGGATGCTTGAGATTGACCTTAATATTTCCGCCCACAGCCTCAAGCAAGGCTCCGCCGACAATAGCGGCGATCTCAGGACTTTCCAGAGGAAAATGCTTGTCACTTCTCTTTGCCTCGCAGCGGAATGTCTTATATGGACGAAGCTTTTCAGGAATATACTCCTTGGCGGTGCGGATAATATCCTCCATATTTTTCTCGCAAACCGCCGCGCGGGTGACGGAAGCAAGTCCAAAAACCTTTTTCACCTGCTCGTACATCTCATCAATATCGGAAAACTCGTCCCTCGGCTCTACATAAATGGTAGACTGGGCATATCTGATATCAAAGCCTCCTGCATATCTGGCTCTTCTCTTTATTTCCTTAAGCAGAATGCTCTCAAAGGAAGAACGGTTGGCCCCCTTTAGAACGATCTCTCCGTATTTACAAAGAATTACCTCTTTCATTTACTGCTGTTCCTTTCATACTGTTTCAACATGTATCCCTTTGAGCGCACGCTGAGAAGAGCACCCTTGCCTGCCGCGCCCTCCAGCTTTTTTCTCAGAAAGCAAACGTAAACATCGCAGGAATTTGAAGAATTCTCGCCGTTCCACAAAATGCTTTCGATCTTTTCCCTTTTAACACACTGCCCCTCGCTCTCCAAAAGCAAGGAAAACAGCTCAGTTTCTTTAGCTGTGAGGGGGATCTCCCTTCCGTCAAAAAATGCAAGCCTTTTGACTTCATCAATACCCCATAGGCTACCCTTTTTGCTGGTTTTTTCCTCGTACAGACCAAGACAGGCATCCAAGAGTTCCCGAATGTCTAACGGGCGCGGCAAAAGCCTATGCCATTTGGAAAGCTCTTTCGGTGCTTTGCCTATATAAACACAGGCATCACCGATGGACGGCACATCCTCCCCCTCCCAACAAACCACGCTTATATTCGAAGAACCGGAAGTCAACGTAAAATAGGGAGCTAGAACTGTCTCAAGCATTGCCTGCATCTCAGGCACATCGGATATTATCCTCACACATCGGGAATTATTCCGTTTTTTACCAAATATATTTATATCCATAGATATATAATAACTTATCCCCAAACTTTTGTCAATCATAATAACCTCGATTTGGCTTTAATGAAAAGCTTTACAGTGAAAAAGACCTATGAGAAGCTTTTGCATAGCCCTTTCTTAAATTTACCTGGAAAGCTTTTTTCAAAAAGCAACTCTTTATCCCACAAAAAATCCAAAACCGCCTTGCAGAACCCGAAAGGAGTGAATATGCTTTTTTCATTCATACTTTACACTTGCGCGCTGTTTGCAGACGGCGCGACGGATGCGGCTAACTCCGTGACCGGTGCCGTTTCCTCCAAAGCCATAAAAATATCCGTTGCCTGTGCTTTTTCAGCCTTACTGACATTTATCGGATGTATCATTTTCTGCACGTTTTTTCCTGCTGTTTTTGAAAACACCGCCGCCGTATGGGAAATAGACAAAAGGCTTGCCCCCATTGCTCTGTGCGCATCTCTCGCCGCTGTATCGCTATGGTCGCTTATTGCTTGGATAATGGGGCTGCCCACAAGTGAGGGGCACGCTCTTGTAAGCAGTGCTGCCGGAAGTGCCCTCGCACTTTCCGGCAGGATCAGCACCTTTCATTTCACATTCGCCGCCCTTGGTATGATCCCCGTCCTCCTTATCTGCTTTGCTTCATCCGTTTTGTTCACTAAAATTCTCGCAAAAATAAACATGGGCGAAAAAACAAAGAAATACTTGGTCATCGCATCTACTGCTCTGTCATCAATACTTCACGGTGCACAGGACGGACAAAAATTTTTAGCTCTTGCTATGGGAATGGCCCTTTTTTCCAAAGATAAAGCTTTCCAAATGGTGGTTTTTACCGGACTTATCATGTCCCTGGGTACTATACTTGCAGGACAACGGATCATCAAAAGCATGGGCGAAAGCGCCGCGCCCTCCACCATAGAAAGCGCACTCGCCGCAGATATCGCAAGCTGCCTTTCCCTTATCGTTCTCACCTTTTTCGGTATCATCGCCAGCACTACCCACGCCAAAATGACAGCCCTCGCCGCCGCATCCCGGGCAGCGGGAGAAAAGGTATCCGTATCCACCCTTCTACTTATGCTTTTGGCATGGATCGCCACTTTCCCCCTATGCTTCGCACTCTCATTTTTCCTTTCCAAGCTGTTTTACATAATATTTTTGTAATATTTGCACAAATGACACCCTATTAAT
Source organism: Oscillospiraceae bacterium (assembly GCA_015065395.1). GTDB lineage: Bacteria > Bacillota > Clostridia > Oscillospirales > CAG-272 > Avispirillum. Next base: position 19,257 of record SVQJ01000002.1, on the reverse strand, counting down.
TCTACAGCTCATAGGGCAATATGTATTTGCATATCTGTGAAAATCATTGTATAATTAATCTATAGTCGGCTTTTTGGACGGCACCAACGTATATTTTTTGCCACCGCAACAGCGGCGGCGGATTGGAGATAAGAATGGCAATTACCACAAAAGAAATCAGAAACGTAGTACTTCTCGGCCACAGCGGCAGCGGTAAGACCTCCCTTTGCGAGGCTATCCTCTACAGCGTTGGCGAAATTGATAGAATGGGTAAGGTTACAGACGGTAACACTGTGTCTGACTACGATGCAGAAGAGGTGGCACGCGGCTCCTCCGTTTCCCTTTCAAATATCGGCTTCATGTACCACGATCATAAGATCAACATTCTGGATACACCCGGCTCTCCCGACTTTTTGGGCGAAACCATGGAAGGTCTCAGAGCAGCTGACGCTGCTGTTATCGTTGTTGACGGTAAGGCAGGCGTTGAGGTTGGTACAGAGCTTGCCTGGGAAAGAGCTACAAAGGCAGGCCTCCCCATCGCATTCTTCATCAATAAGCTGGACGATCCCGAGGCTGATTACGAGAGAGTTTTCTCTGAGATCCGCGAAAAATTCGGTCGCCGCGTTTGTCTCACCAGCGTTCCCGTTATGTATAAGGACAGAATGACATACGTTTCTCTCGCAGAAAGAATGGCATTCGTGTTTGACGAAAAGGGCAGAAGAAGCGACATTGAAATGGACAGCGAGCTTTACGGCATCGTTGAAAGCTACCTTGAGACCTTTAACGAAGCTATCGCTACCACAAGCGATGAGCTTATGGATAAGTTCTTTGACGGTCAGATCATCACAAGTGCTGAAGCTATCGAGGCTCTTCACCAGGCTATCATCGTCGGTGACGTAGTTCCCGTATACTGCGGCTCCGTTCCCAATATGTGGGGCGTTCGTACCCTTGTTACAGCTATCAAGGGCTCATTCCCCAGAATCACCGCAAAGAAGAACGAAAAGATCATCGTTGATGAATTCATCGCAGATAAACCTATCGAGGCTGACGGCGAGTGCTCCATTTTCGTATTCAAGACCATTGCGGATCAGTACGGTAAGATCACTATGTTCAAGGTCATGAACGGTACCCTTAAGAAGGACATGACCCTTACAAACGCTCGTACGGGCGGCCAGGAAAAAGCAGGTCATATCTATTCCATCCGAGGTAAAAAGCAGACTGAGGTTGACGAGCTTTGCTGCGGCGATATCGGCGTTATGACAAAGCTTAACGATACAAGCACCAACGATACCCTTTGCGCAGGCAAGGTCATCAATTATGTTGGCGTTAAATTCCCTGCAGCTTATATGAAGAAGGCAGTCGTTGCCGCTGCAAAGGGCGATGAGGACAAGATCTCCACAGCTATCACAAGAATCCTTGAAGAGGATCCCTCCCTCATATACGAGAACAACGCTGAAACAAAGCAGCTTACTCTTGCAGGCCTTTCCGATATCCATCTTGAGGTTGTTAAATCCAAGATGAAGAACCGCTACGGCACAAAGGTTGAATATGCCGTTCCCAAGATCGCATACAGAGAGACCATCCGTAAGACCGTTCAGGCTGAAGGTAAGCATAAGAAGCAGTCTGGCGGCTCCGGTCAGTACGGCCACGTTAAGATCACCTTCACACGCGGCGAGGACGAGGGTCTTACATTTACTCAGTCCGTTGTCGGCGGTGCTGTTCCCAAGGGCTTCTATCCCGCAGTTGAAAAAGGTCTTCTTGAGGCTATGCTCAAGGGCGTTCTCGCGGGTTATCCCGTTGTTAACCTGAAGGCTGACCTCTATGACGGTTCTTACCACGACGTTGACTCTAACGAGATCTCCTTCAAGCTTGCAGCAAAGCTTGCATATAAGAACGGCCTTCCCCAGGCAAACCCCGTTCTCCTTGAGCCTGTCGGCGAGCTGAAGGTTTCCGTTCCCGAGAATATGGTGGGCGACGTTATGGGCGACCTTAACAAGCGCCGCGGCAGAGTTATGGGTATGAACCCCGATAACGACCGTCCCGGCTATACCATCGTTGAGGCAGAGGCTCCGGAGGCTGAGATGACTGATTATACCATCATTCTCCGTGCTATGACTCAGGGCCGCGGAAGCTATACATTCAACTTCGTCCGTTATGAGGAGGTTCCCAATAACGAGGCTCAGAAGATCATAGCTAACGCAAAGGTTGAAGACGACGACTGATCTCGGAAATAATATCCGATAGATAATAAGATCCGAAAGGACAGATAAAGAAGAATTTGCTTTGTCTGTCCTTTCGGCTTATAAATGATTTCTCAAGACAAAGATAGGAAAATGCAAAACCGATCCATAAAGTTTTTTGCAAAGCTTTTTTCAAAAAAAGCAACCGTTTCTCCTATGCAAAACCATCTTATAAATACACATAATAAGCGGTTTTGCAACAAAAATAATATTTTTTGGAATTTCTATTGACAAACGGTTTTTGTTTTGTTATAATTACAAAGCTGTGATGCTGATATAGCTCAGTTGGCAGAGCACGTCATTGGTAATGACGAGGTCATGAGTTCGAATCTCATTATCAGCTCCAAAAAACACTTGCGAAAGCAAGTGTTTTTTTGCTTTTAACGCCCACCTTTTATACTAAAAGTATAAAAACTCTTTACATCACCTGTTGACATGGTTTTTTTCGGGTGTTATAATATATAATCAGATAAAATGGTGCATTAGTGCCGATAAAGATAAGGAATTTTTATTATGAAATGGACATCTCTTAATGACCTCAGAGAACAGTTTCTCTCCTTTTTCGAGTCCAAGGGACATCTTAGACTGAAGAGCTTTTCTCTCATCCCCGTAAACGATATATCCCTCCTACTCATAAACTCCGGTATGGCTCCCATGAAAAAGTATTTCACAGGTGAAGAGGAGCCCCCCCGCCACCGCGTTTGCACCTGTCAGAAGTGCATCCGCACAGGCGACATAGATAACGTTGGTAAGACCGCACGCCACGGCACATTCTTTGAAATGCTGGGAAATTTCTCCTTCGGAGACTATTTCAAGACCGAGGCTATTCAGTGGAGCTGGGAGTTCCTCACTCAGACTTTGGAGATCCCTGCTGAACGTCTCTACCCCTCCATTTACGAAGAGGACGACGAAGCATTCGAGCTTTGGAACAAGGTCGTTGGCGTTCCTGCAGAGAAAATCGTCCGCATGGGCAAGGCAGATAACTTTTGGGAGCACGGAAGCGGCCCCTGCGGTCCCTGCTCCGAGATCTACTACGATCGCGGCGAGAAATACGCTTGCTCAAATCCCAACTGCTATCCCGGATGCGAGTGCGACAGATATATCGAGATCTGGAACAACGTTTTCTCCCAGTTTAATAACGACGGCAACGGCAATTATACCGAGCTTGAAACAAAGAATATCGACACCGGTATGGGCCTTGAGCGTCTCGCTTGCGTAATGCAGGACGTTGACAATCTTTTCGAGGTCGATACGGTTCGCAAAATACTTGATACCGTTTGCTCCATTGCTTCTTACGAATACACCAAGGACGCTAAAAAGGACGTTTCCGTACGCGTTATCACCGACCATATCAGAAGTGCTACCTTTATGATATCCGACGGCGTTCTCCCCTCCAATGAGGGACGCGGATACGTGCTCCGCCGCCTTCTCAGAAGAGCTGCGCGTCACGGAAAGCTCCTTGGCATCAACGGTTCCTTCCTTACCACCCTTTGCGATGTGGCTATCGGGGAAAGCGGGGGCGCATATCCCGAGCTTTGCGAAAAGCAGGATTACATCAAGAAGATCATCTCCATGGAGGAGGAGCGTTTCGAGGCAACCATTGATTCCGGTCTCAGCATCCTTTCCGGATTCATAGCCGAGGCTAAACAAAATGGTGAGGCTATCCTTTCAGGCGAAAATGCGTTCAAGCTTTACGATACCTTCGGATTCCCCCCCGATCTCACCGCGGAGATCGCCGAGGAAAACGGTATTGCCATAGATAACGAAGGATTTACTGCACTCATGAAGGAGCAGAAGGAGAGAGCAAGAGCCGCAAGAGCAGATCTCTCAAGCTGGGAAAGTGCTGACGGCGGCATCATCTCCTCTCTGGAAAAAACCTGCTTTGAAGGATATGCAAACGATTCGGTGCCCGACTGTAAGGTTCTCGCCATCATCGTCGACGGTGAGGCGGTTGATACCCTGAACGAGGGCAGCGCAAGCATCATTCTTGACAAAACTCCCTTCTACGGCGAGGGCGGCGGTCAGGTAGGCGACTGCGGAACCCTGGAAAACGAAGGCTTTAAAGCAAACGTTACCGATACTAAGAAAACAGACGGTGTTTATATCCATCTCTGCGATATTGAAAACGGTTCTGTTAAGGTTGGAGATATTCTGAAGGCTTCTGTTTGCTCCCAGAGAAGAGCAAAGATCCGCCGCAATCATTCAAGCGTTCACCTTCTTCAGGCAGCGCTCAGAAAGGTCCTCGGCAACCACGTTGAGCAGGCAGGCTCTTACGTTGACGAAAACCGTGCCCGCTTCGACTTCAACCACTTCGCAGCCGTTACCCCCGAAGAGATCCGCGCTGTTGAAAAGGAAGTTAACGAGAGCATTTTTGCTTCTCTTCCCATCGAGACCGTTGAAACAGATATCGAAAGTGCAAGAGCAGCAGGTGCAATGGCTCTCTTCGGAGAAAAGTACGGTAAGACCGTCCGAATGGTAAAGATGGGCGATGTTTCCGTTGAGCTTTGCGGAGGTACCCACGCTGATAACACCGCTTCTTTGGGACTTTTCAGAATAATATCCGAATCCGGTATCGCGGCAGGAGTTCGCCGTATTGAGGCAGTTTGTGCATCCGGAGTTCTCGCTCTTCTTGACGAGCGCGACAGCCTTATCGCTGATACAGCAGCTTCCCTTAAAGCACAGAACAGCGCTGATATGCCCAGACGTGCTCAGAGCCTCCACGAGGAGATCGCAAAGCTTAAAAAAGAGATCGATTCTCTCAATTCAAAGCTTGCATCCGGAAAGCTTGACGGCATTCTCTCAGGTGCAAAAGCTGTGGGAGCTGTTAAGCTTGCGGTCTGCGACCTTGGCGCAACAGGAGTTGACGGTGCAAGGAGCCTCTGCGATCAGCTCCGCGATAAGGACTCATCTCTTGTGGCAGTACTTGCGATCCACGACGGCGAAAAGCTGAATTTCCTTGCAACCGCAGGAGCAGACGCCGTTAAAGCAGGTGCTCATGCAGGTAAGCTTGTGGGCGCTGTAGCACAGATCACAGGCGGCAAGGGCGGCGGACGCCCCGACTCCGCTATGAGCGGCGGCAAGGATCTTTCTAAGCTTTCCGAAGCCTTGGAGGGTGCAGAAGCAATCCTTGCAGGTATGCTTAAATAATTCCGATATAAACGGAGTGCCCGATAACGGTACTCCGTTTTTTGCGGTTTTAAGAAAAAAGATCGCTTTTTTGAAAAAACTGTGCAAAAAACTTTATGAAGTGGTTTAGCCGGCTCTTGCAAGGCAAAAGACATCTCCAAAACAGATATAGCTTCGTCTAACCCCAAATTTGAAAACTTTTTGTTATGTACTCAAAATATTGCCCAAAACTATTGTAAAATTTCAAAAAATGTTGTACAATTACACTATACTCAATAAATGGAGGATATCCCATGCCTATTAATATGGTCAAACTTCCCACAACGAAGGAAGGTCTTTATTTGCGTGTTGCTCAGGGGCATTTTGCCACCAGCCACAGCCACATGAACTATTTTATTGATATTACCATGCAAAAGACCCGTCTCTCCGAGGCAAAGGCTGTTGCCAAAGCCCTTTGCGATGAATACCGCACAAACACCATTGTCGATACTATCGTTTGTCTTGATAATACCGAGGCTATCGGAACCTGCCTTGCTGAGGAAATGACAAAGATGGATTTCCGCAATATGAACGCCCATCAAACTATCTATGTGGTCACCCCGGAGCACACAAGCGGAAGTCAGCTTATTTTCCGCGATAATATTGCCCCCATGATCAGAGAAAAGCACGTGCTCATACTCGCCGCATCGGTCGTAACCGGATATACAGCCCAGGCAACTGTTGACGCTATCAATTATTATGACGGCCACGTTGCAGGCATCGCTTGCATCTTTGCCACTAAAAAGGAATGCGAGGGATATCCCGTTACCTCCATATTCAACCCGAAGGACCTTCCCGAGTACGCAAGCTATTCCTCTAAGGAATGCCCTATGTGTAAAGCAGGAAAGAAGATAGATGCTTTGGTAAACAGCCACGGCTATTCAAAGCTTTGACCCTTGGCTGAAAATATTGTGAAAAAGTCTTGTTAAAGCATTCAGCTTTTACAGGGCTTTTTCTTCTTATGAGCGCAAATTACAGTTTGTAGAGGAGAAACGCCCAAATGAGCTTGTTCATTTTGGTGTTTCTTTCTCTTTTTAGGGCCTTTTAGCCATCTTAGCCTTCTTAATTAAAGTTCCTTTGGTTCTTTCCTTTCAAGGAAAGAACGAGAAAACCGATACCCATCCGTAAACCGCAATTTGAATGTGTTATTTTTACAGTCCAACAATATTTACTCCGATGCGGCCGTATGTTATAATATTTGTGAGGATAGAGGTGATAACCGTGAGCGAACAGTTTAAGTGGAAAGAATCCATGTTTATGATGATGCATGATAACCCAACGGAAAAAGTAAACGCGGATTATGTTACAAAAATAAACGAATATCTTACTGCACCCGATACAGCGTGCAGCAAGGAAAAATCTCTGAAGCTTCTTAAAAAATTTGCCGGGACGGATTTCCGGGTGTTTTGGTCTGAACCGGTAGACAAATATCTTCCCGCCGTAAGCGAGGGAACAATGAAGCTTTGTGAAAAGGTCTATTCCCACGATGAAGCCATTTCTTATGCGAAAAAAATTATTTCAGCTCTTGATCCCAAAGATCTGGCACGAAAATTCCTGTTCGGTACCGCCCACAATGCTCCCGAATACCGCACCGCTCTCGCTTGCTATTATTTCGTTAAAAACTTACCTTCCCATCAGTTTGAGAAAAAGTTTATCGCCACCGTCTCCGAAGGAGACGTGTATTCCGATTCCACCTGCGAAATATGCAAATATAACAGCCGGCTGAGCGAAGAGGCAAAAATGCAGTTCTGGCATATCAACATTGATATGAATAATTTTTATTTCAGAGCCGCCGTCCCTTTTTGCTTCAATCTCAATACTGCCATTGTATTTTTGGAGGAATACCAAAACTTGCCCGAGCCTGACTGCTCAGTAAAGGATTATTCCTTCTTTAAGGAAATAATTGATCTTATCGAAGCTCTCCCCGAGAATGCTCCCCCTTCCAAGCTTCGCCGTGAGCTAAAGCAGTCTGCGTTAAAGAAAATGACCCTTGAGCAAATCGATGCATTTATTGATATGCTGGGATATCTGAACATTTTGCATACCGATGACTCCTTCGGCGTTACAGCCTGCCACACAAATGAAAACCGTATGCTGCCCGCACTGAGTGACCGTTCCTATTACGCTTACCCGATCAATCGATGGAAACGTAAGGACGGCATCGATTATGGCATGATAAAGTACCTGTTTGGCGATATATACTGATCTTTGCTTATGGTTTTGCGGGCAATACTGAAAGCTGTCTTTTTACATTTGGATTCTTTTTAATTTTTTGATGTACCTATAATACTGCAATCAATATAAAAACAGAGGGAGATGACCCTGATGAAAATGTTATGGAGGCTGACCAAAGAAGCCGCACGCTACAAGGGATTATACGTACTGGCCATTTTATCCACATTGTTATTGACCGTGATCAACCTTACTGCACCTAAGATCCTTTCATCAATGACGGGAATCGTGGAAAAAGGTATAGATGATAATGCCCTGAGCATCATCATGGGCTTGGCATTTAGCTTGCTCATCCTTTATCTGCTCCGCATTTTATTCAGATTTTTAAGCAATTATCTGACCCACAAGGCCGCATGGCATCTGGTGGGAGATCTTAGAAGCAGACTGTATAATAAGCTACAAAGCCTGGACCTGGGCTTCTTTCACGATAAGCAGACCGGCGATCTTATGAGCCGCGTGATAAACGATACCCGCGACTTTGAGCTTCTATATGCCCACATGATCCCCGAAATGATAACAAATGTTGTGACCTTTTTGGGTGTACTCATTATCCTGCTCACGGTCAACTGGAAATTGGCGCTGATTACCTGCTGCCCTATCCCGCTTATCCTATGCTCAGGCGTGATATTTGCAAAGATCGTGCGCCCCTTTTTCAAAGCTTCCCAAAAAAGCATGGGCGAATTAAATGCTCAGCTGCAGGACAGCTTGTCGGGCCTGCACGAAATACAATCCTTCGGTCAGGAAAGCTACGAAAGCGAACGCGTACGCACAAAAAATTTTGATCAGGTAAAAGCTATGCTGAAAGCTCTACGTGCCAGCGCAGTGTTTCATCCCAGCGTGGAGTTCCTTTCCTCGGCAGGCACTGTTCTGGTAGTGTTCTTCGGCGGCCTTTTGGCCTCCAAGGGACAGCTTTCCGTGGAAGATATCGTGGCCTTCGTGCTTTATCTGTCTCTTTTCTATGCGCCGGTTTCCGGTCTTGCAAATCTGCTGGAAAATCTCCAGCAGTCTCTTGCCGGCGCAGAACGGGTGACGTTGATACTCAATACACCCTCAGCAATCGAAGATGCTCCGGATGCCCGTGACATCGGTCATGTCAGCGGAGCTGTCACCTTTGAGAATGTAAGCTTCCATTACAGTAACAATGTGCCTGTACTTAAAAATGTCTCATTCTCCTGCAAGCCCGGCATGATGGTTGCCTTCGTCGGAGCAACGGGAGCAGGAAAAACCACAGCCACACAGCTCATCTCAAGATTCTATGATCCGGTAGAGGGACGTATTCTGATCGACGGCAAGGATATCAAAAACGTCACCTTGGAAAGCTTGCGCCGTAATATCTCACCCGTGCTTCAGGATACATTTCTCTTTAACGGAACTATCTCCGAAAATATCGGTTATGCAAAGCCCGATGCCACACAGGAAGAAATCGAAGCTGCCGCAAAAGCTGCAAATATCCACAAAGATATTTTAAGTATGCCGGAGCAATATGAAACGAAGGTGGGGGAAAGAGGGCTTCGCCTTTCCGGCGGACAGAAGCAGCGTATCGCTATAGCGAGAGCTATCCTTCGCAAATCACCGATCATCGTTTTGGACGAGGCTACCGCATCCGTAGATGTTCAAACCGAAAAGCAGATCCAGAAGGCCATTAAAGACCTGGCAGGAAATCAGACGATCATCGCTATTGCTCACAGACTTTCCACCATCCGTGATGCCGATATGATCCTGGTGCTCCGTGAAGGAGAGATCATAGAGCGGGGAACTCATGAGGAACTGCTTTTGCTGCGCGGTCAGTACTATGAAATGCACAAAGCTCAGAATTTCACCGCTTAATTAACAAGTAACCCCTCTCAAGTATAACTCTCCCGGTGCCGTTAATTCATCACGCAGTTTTTTACAATCTCCGCTGTTAACGCAAGACTTGGTTCTTTGCCGACGCAAGATGGTTGCAAAACGAAATAAAAAAGCAAGGACCTTAGAAGTATATATCCGAAGATTATATTTGGAACAGTTAAACTATCAAAGTCAAAGAATTAATATAAGGATCGAAATACCCCGCAAAGACGGTTCGGGTACAGTATCATTTAAAACGGGATGGAAGGTTCATCCAAATGGTCATATACAATTAGCAACACCTTATGGAGGTAAATAATAGTGAAATATCTTGATTGTGTGGAAGTAATCGTAGAAAAAGAAAAATATACAAATCACGGCATACACAAGGGGATGCAAGGGATTGTTTGGCTAGAGGAAAGCATCAACGGAACATGGGACGTGTTCTTTCCACAATATGGAGACAAAGAGGAGATCGCTGAAATTCCTATTAAAGAAGAAGATATGAAAGTGATCCCCAAAATGGATGCAAGATTAAATGAACGTATCAAGAAACAGTTTGAAAAGTAAAAAGGAGTTGTGCAAATATGAGTTTTGATACATGTGATGTAATTATACGAAATATGGCTTTTGAAGATTGGGACAAGGTGCTTGAAATATATAAGCAAGGAATAGACTCCGGTAAAACAACATTTACTACAACTTATCCTATATGGGAAGAATGGAATGCAGCACATATCAAAAATTGCAGATATGTAGCCGTATACAACGATGAAATCATTGGGTTTGCTGCTGTAAGTCCCGTTTCAAATAAACTCCATTATTCCGGTGTTGTGGAAGTAATGGTATATGTTGAAGAGCAATTTCACAATAACGGTGTAGGAAAGATCTTGCTTGAAAAACTAATTGAGGAAGCGCCTAAAATTGGTATATGGTGTTTGTACTCCTCTATTTTTTCAACAAACGAAAACAGTATCAAGCTACATAATAAGTGTGGATTCAGAACCATTGGATACAGAGAACGAATTGCAAAAGACCGATTTGGTAATTGGACAGATACGACTTTAATGGAATATAGATTTCCTGATAATATTGTTAAAGAATAGGCTTTATATAGTAGTAACGGGCGCCTGAGGGCGCCCGTTATGCATTTTATAGCCCAATATATGACTCCGTAAACTGCCCCTGCGGTAATGCCGTAGAGAATCACGGGTCCTGCGACCGTAAAAATCTTTGCGCCAACGCCGAGGATGAAGCCTTCTGCTGCTGTCAATATAGGACACAGTTTTCTGAAAATGATGCATTTGTGAAGCACATACGTTTTATCCATATGCGACATTGGGGAGAAACTTAATAAACATCTTATTATAATTGAGATGATCAAAGAACGACAATAATTTGAATATTGTACATTCGATCAAAACTATGTTATAATAAGAAAGGAAAACAAATTGAGCTTACTTTTAGCAATATTGAATGCAACCGGGAGAGGAGAAACTCTATCCCCACAGATTACGACAAGTCAAAATTTTAAGCACTGGATAAGCGTTGAGGACTTCAAAAGATGTGTTGAGTGCAAAGATAACCACGGTAAGATCTGGTATATATCAGAAATACCAAAGCCTGCGCCGCCCGTTCATTTTAACTGCCGTTGTGAAATAAAGCTTATGGAGGCAATCACAGCAGGGACGGCTACGATCAATGGTACTTCCGGAGCGGATTGGACAATAAAATATACCGGCATACTTCCAAATTATTATGTTGATAAATCTGTTGCCCTTCAAAAAGGTTGGAAACCCGGCAAATGGCCTTCAAATTTTATTTCAAACAAAATGATAACTGCAGGTATCTAGAAGAATAGAAACAATCATTTACCACAAGTACCAGGCAGAGTTTGGTATGAAGCCGACATAAACTATAAATCCGGCAAACGTAATACACAGAGAATCGTATGGTCAAGCGATGGATTGATATTCGTTACGTATGATCATTACGAAACATTCTACGAAATAAGTTAAGGAGAGAATAAATGAAAATAATTGAGCTTAATTTAACCGGATGTAAACATCTTGATGAATTACATGAAAGAATAAGAACAGCCTTTAATTTTCCTGAATGGTATGGAAAAAATTGGGATGCCTTTTGGGATCTTATGTGGAGTGAATGTGATGCGGATAAGGTAATCATAAGGGGCGAAAATACTTTACCTAATGATTTTAACACTTCGCTTTCTGAAATGCATGAGGTATTGGATGACAATATAGAGTTCCGCAAAGAGAATGACCTGAATACATTTTCATATGAGATTATAGACTAAAAACAACAGTAACGGGCGCTCTCAGGCGCCCGTTATAATTTTTATCACCCAATAAATAACCCCATAGATAACTCCTGCCACGGTGCCGTAGAGGATGACGGGGCCGGCGACGGTGAATATCTTTGCGCCCACTCCTAAAATAAAGCCCTCTGCTGCTGTCAATATAGGACACAGTTTTCTGAAAATGATGCAAATTTGAATCACATAAGCTTTATTACTATGCAACAATGGGGAGAAAACCAATAAACCTCTTATTATAATAGAATCGACCAAGGTACATCAATAATTTGATTATTGTACACCTACTCAAAATTATGTTATAATAAGAAAGGAAAAACTATTGGACTACTTATCACAAGTTATAAAAGCCGCAAACAGCGGAAAGCCTATTCCAGCAGAGCCGAAATGGAATATGTGGATACACAGAAACGAAGGCAAAACTCATTGCGAAGTATGCTTAAAGCTTCACGAATGTTGGTTTGCAAAGGAGCTTACTCCCAAATGGCCGCATTATCCCTTTTGCCATTGTATTTTGGTAGATATTCCGTATGTTAACGTTATGTATAATTGTACCGCTGATTCTGCATACAGCAAGTATGACGTGTACTTATTCAATACCAAAGGTAGATACAGCAACGATAAGAAAGACATGTTCGAATCTTGGGGGTACACCGTTAAAGATATACCGTACCTAAAGGAAGAAATAGAAAAACAAGGATTGAAAAAGTATATTAATGGAGAATATACTCTAAATAAACTTGATCATAATGGTCAGCGTATTAACATAAGAGTAGAACTACCACGCAAAGACGGTTCGGGTACAGTATCTTTTATTACAGGATGGATGACTTATTCTAACGGACATATACAATTAGCAACACCCTACGGAGATAATTAATGGAGGTTATTGAAATGAAGGAAATGGACCCTGTAGAAGTTATTGTTGAAAAAGAATGTTATGCTAAAGAAGGCGTACACAAAGGAATGCAAGGTTGGATATGCTTAGATGATTGTACAAACAGTTATTGGCTTGTCTGTTTTCCCCAATACGGTGAAAAAGATAATATTGCGACAATTTCCATCAAAGAAAAAGATATGAAAGAGATTCCCCGAATGGATCCATTGGTTAATGAGAAGATCAAAGAACAATTTGGAGATTAATTATCCTTTGCTATATGATGGATGGTCCGTCCCGCCTGTCATATACAATTAGCAACACCTTACGGTGATTATTGATGGAGATTATAAAAATGAAAGAATTAGATTGTATAGAAGTTGTAGTAGAAAAGGAAAATTATGCAAAACACGGTGTTCACAAGGGTATGCAGGGGTGGATCTGCCTTGACGACAATTCCTTTGGATATTGGCTTGTCTGTTTTCCGCAATACGGAGAAAAAGACAACATTGCAACAATATCGATCCACGAAAAAGATCTTGTTTTTCTCCCGGGCGGCATGGATGCTCGTGTAAATGAACGCATAAAAGCACAGTTTGAAAAGTGAATTCAGCGGGCGCCCTCAGGCGCCCGCTACGCATTTTATAACCCAATATATGACTCCGTAAACCGAGCCGGCAGTAATACCGTAGAGGATAACGGGGCCGGCAACGGTGAATATCTTTGCGCCCACTCCTAAAATAAAGCCCTCCCCCTTTGTATCTATTGCAGCACTGGAAACCGCATTTGCAAAGCCCGTGATGGGAACGAGAGTTCCTGCACCGGCTTTTTTTGCTATTTTATCGAATATTCCAAGCCCCGTGAGTAACGCTGACACAAAGATCAAAGAAACACTAACCAGTGTTCCCGCATCCTTCGGGATCATAAACTCCGTATAAAGCCTTTTAAGCACCTGAGCCGCGGCACATATACCGCCGCCTACGAAAAACGCCCACAGGCAGTCCTTCACTATGGGGGACGAGGGCGCCCTTTTATCTGCATACTTTTGATATTCTTTCCCGTATATTTTCACACTTTTTCTCCTTTGAAGCAGATTTTTATTTATTGTTTCCCTGAAATACCGATCCAATTACCGCAAGATTCAAAAATATTAAAAAGGCAATAAAAACCATGTTTTTTTCCAATAAAAATGTACCCGTTTTATTGACGGGAGAGGTAATTTGATATATAATTATTATGTATAAAAATATAATTGCCCCACTATATGCTTTTTTTGGTGAGGCTGTTAGCTTACTAATTTTTTACTAATAATCTGTATGTGAGGTTTACATTATGGCTACAAAAAAGAAGCCCGCTCCCGCTCCTGCGGTGGTGGCAACACCGGAAGAAAAGAAAAAAGCTCTTGAAACTGCTATCTCCCAGATGGAAAAGCGCTTCGGTAAGGGAACCGTTATCAAAATGGGCGAAAATCCCAATATGAATGTCAGCGCAGTTTCCACGGGAAGCGTTGGACTTGATATGGCTCTGGGAGTCGGCGGTGTTCCCAAGGGAAGAATCATTGAAATATACGGACCTGAATCCAGCGGTAAAACTACTGTTGCTCTCCATTGCGTTGCAGAGGTGCAGAAGCTTGGCGGAGAGGCAGCTTACATTGACGCAGAGCACGCTCTCGACCCTGTTTATGCCAAAAATCTGGGCGTTAATATTGATGAGCTCCTCGTTTCTCAGCCCGATTCAGGTGAGCAGGCACTTGAGGTGTGCGAGGCTCTTGTTCGCAGCGGCGCTATTGATATCGTTGTTGTGGACTCCGTTGCCGCTCTCGTTCCCCAGCAGGAGATCGAAGGAGATATGGGGGCTTCCCACGTTGGTCTCCAGGCACGCCTTATGTCTCAGGCACTTCGTAAGCTCAACGGTGCGGCTGCAAAAACAAACTGCATCATAATTTTCATAAACCAGCTGCGTGAGAAGGTTGGCGTTATGTACGGAAACCCTGAGACCACCACGGGAGGACGCGCACTTAAATTTTACGCTTCCGTCCGTCTCGACCTGCGCAAGACAGAAACACTTAAAGCAGGAAGTGAATCCTACGGTAACCGTGTTAAGTGCAAGATCGTTAAAAATAAGGTTGCTCCTCCCTTCAAGGTTTGCGAATTCGATATTCTCTACGGCTCCGGTATCTCCAAATCCGGAGAGATCATCGACATGGGCGTTGAGGTCGGAGTTATCGAAAAGAGCGGATCCTGGTTCTCCTATAACGGTGAACGCCTGGGACAGGGCAGAGATAACGCTCGCAAGGCGATCGAGGGCGATGCCGCTCTTTCCGCAGAGATCGAAGCAAGAATCAAAGCCGCTACCCTAAATGACACCATTGAGGACAGCGATGCCCTTATAGACGACGAGGATCTGGATATCCGTCTTTTGGAAACGGAACTGGATCTTGACGACTGATAAAGATAAGCGGGAAAACTGTTTTGAAGTGTCTTCGCATATCATTCAGATCCTTTCGGAACATAGAAGAGGAATGCGTTGATTTCACCGACGGCACAAACGTGCTATTCGGTGAAAACGCACAGGGAAAATCAAATATACTTGAGGGGATCTATTTCTTTGCGAGAGGGCGCTCATTCAGAGGTGCCAAGGAAAAGGAAATGATCCGCTTCGGTGACAGATCTGCAAGCCTTTCCCTTGACTACATAAAGGATTCCGACAAATACCCCGTCTCTCTCGGCTGTGAAATACTCGGCGAGGGACGAAAGATAATCACAAAAAATCAGGCAAAGCTCACAGGCGCAAAGGAAATGATAGGTGCATTTCGCGCAGTGCTTTTCTGCCCCGCACACCTTACATTGGTCAGCGGAGGTCCGGCACTGAGGCGAAGCTTTATGGATATCGCCCTCTCCCAGTTGCATCCTGCCTATCTCGACAGCCTCTCAAAATATAACCGAGCGCTTATCCAGCGAAATTCCCTTATCAAAAAGGCTCAAAGCGAGGGCAAGGGCTCTCAGGACTCTTATCTTTGGGAAATATATGCCGATCAGCTCTCACGCTTCGGCTCTGATATCGCCGCGCGGCGTCTTGATTATATGAGGCTCCTTTCATCGTATATTGCGGACATCTTTGACAGCATGACAAACGGGAGAGAAAAGCCCTCCTTGACTTACAGATCCTCATGCATCGGAGAAATGGAAAACGGTGATGAGATCAGAAAAGAAGGAAGGGAAACGCTTTTCCGTTCTCTTCTCGATAATATCGACAGAGAGATCATCGTCGGCTCAACCCTGTACGGAGCCCATAAGGACGATATTCAGGTGCGCCTGAACTCAAAGGAAGCAAAAACATACGCTTCCCAGGGTCAGCAGAGAAGCCTCGCCCTTTCAATGAAGCTGGGCGAGGGAGAGATAGCAAAAAAGATCAGCGGAGAATACCCTGTTTTTCTTCTTGACGATGTTCTCAGCGAGCTGGATCTCTCAAGACGAAGGTTCGTTCTTTCGAACCTTTCCGACCGCCAGCTTATCGTTACCTCCTGCGAGCCTGACATTTTCCGATCCTCTGATTCAAATACCAAGCTTTTACATATAGAAAACGGCCGACTTGTTTAGACAGCAAAAAGCACATAAAAAGGAAAAATGACTTATATTATTACAAAAATTTATGAATCCCGCGCAGGCATGAATGCGGAAGTATGCCCCTGCGACAGCACAGAGACAGGAGAAGGTAAAATAACCTTACTTTTCTCTATTTCCCATTGGTATGAAGAAAAGCTGTCCGTTGGAGACATTATAAACGAAGAGGACTATGGCAGATATTCTGAGATCTCCGCTTTATGCAATGCGATCGCAAGAGCAGAAAAAATGCTCGCGACCTCGGATTTCAGCCGTACTAAGCTTATTTCACGTATAACCCATTACGGCATCGGCCGGGAATACGCAGAAAAAGCCGCAGATATTATGGTTGAAAAGGGCTACATCAATGAGGAAGAGCAGACCAAGCGCATCGCAAGGTATTTCTGCCTTAAAAAATACTGGGGCAAAAAGCGTATCGCTGCTGAGCTTATGGGCCGGGGCTATGACAGAAAGGCTATTTTTAAGGCCCTGGACAGCGTTACTCCCGAGGAATACTCATACGCATTGAACCGTGTGGTATCACAGAAATTCAAGACCCCCCCGGCAGATCGCCGAGAAAGAGAAAACCGCATCGCCGCACTCTCGCGCCTCGGCTATTCCTTGAACGAGATACTTCCCGTTATCGGGGGAGAAGATGAATAATCCCGCACCCTTCAAAACTGACCCAAATAACAAAAGGAGCCAATTCCAATGAACAGAAGAGACAAAAAAGTCGGTTTCGTTTCTCTCGGTTGTGCAAAAAATCTTTGCGATACTGAGGTCATGCTTCACCACCTTCTTGAAGCAGGCTACGAGATCACCCCTGAGGAAACAGATGCCGATTGCATTATTATAAATACCTGTGCGTTTATCGAAAGTGCAAAAAAGGAATCCATTGATTCCATTCTTGATATTGCATGGCTTAAGGAGCATAACGGCCTTGAGGGCATCGTTGTTTGCGGATGCCTTGCAGAGCGCTACCGTGAGGAGCTCCTCTCCGAGCTTCCCGAGATCGACAGTGCTGTCGGCATCGGATCGATACATAATATAGTAGAAGCCGTTGACAGCGTTTTCTCCCACAGCGAAGAAAGATATACCTCCTTTGAGGATAAGGAAAAGCTGTCCCTCGGCGGAGACAGAATCATCACCACAGGTGAGACCTTTGCATACCTTAAGGTGGCTGAGGGCTGTAATAACAGATGCACATATTGTGCTATCCCCTCCATCCGCGGCTCTCTGCGCTCCCGTACTATAGAGGATATCGTCGAAGAGGCAAAGGGTCTTGATAAAATGGGTATAAAAGAGCTTTGCGTTATCGCACAGGATACAAGCGTTTACGGAATGGATATTTACGGCCGCCTTGCACTTCCGGAGCTTCTCCGAGCAATATGCGATAATACCTCTATTCCCTGGATCCGCCTGCTCTACTGCTATCCCGATAAGATCACGGATGAGCTTATCAGCGAGATGAGAGATAATCCCAGAATCGTCAATTATATCGACCTTCCCATCCAGCATATAAGCGACAGAATGCTCACGGCTATGAACCGCCACGGAAACGCTGCGCTGATAAAGGAAACCATTGGAAAGCTCAGACGAGAGATTCCCGATATCGTTATCCGCTCTACAGCTATCGTAGGCTTCCCCGGAGAGACTGAGGAGGACTTT
Source organism: Oscillospiraceae bacterium (assembly GCA_015065395.1). Classification (GTDB taxonomy): domain Bacteria; phylum Bacillota; class Clostridia; order Oscillospirales; family CAG-272; genus Avispirillum. The sequence goes on along the minus strand of SVQJ01000002.1, from coordinate 1,332 downwards.
GAGGAGCTTTGTAAATTTATAAAGGATGTTAAATTTGAGCGCTTCGGTGCCTTTACATACTCCAGAGAAGAGGGAACCGCTGCATACGATCTTCCCGATCAGATAGACGAGCAGACAAAACAGGACAGATACGATATCCTTATGAGTGCTCAGCTTGATAATTCAGAAAAATACAACGAAGAGCTTTTGGGAAAAGTCGTTCATGTTCTTTGCGAGGGCTTTGACCCTGTAAGTGAAGCGTATGTAGGCAGAACCTACAGAGACAGCGCCGAGATCGACGGTAAAGTATGGTTCACCAGCGAAAGAAAAGTGAACGAAGGCGAGTTTCTTGACGTTCGCATAATAGAAACAATGGATTACGATCTGGTGGGTGAAACCGTAGTATGATCAAAATTGCCACTCTTTTTTCCGGCTCAAGCGGAAATTGTACGCTTATAAAAACAGAATGCACAGCCATACTCATAGATGCCGGCAGAAACTGCAAGGCTATTTGCACAGGTCTTTGCTCTTTGGGGCTCTCCATTGAGGACATTGATGCAATTTTCGTTACACACGAGCATAAGGATCATATAAGTGCCCTTGATGTTCTGATGCGCAAACGTCCCATACCCATACATTCCACAATGCCAAGCTCCCGTGAGCTGTGTAAAAAAGCAGATGTTGCTAAATGTACGTGCATCCATGATTCCCTTGAATATACGGTAAAAGTAGGAGACCTGACAGTTACATCCTTTCCTCTCCCTCATGACAGCGCGGCCCACGTGGGTTACATAGCCGAAAGCGATGACGGAGACCGTGCCGGAGTTGCAACGGATATGGGCTTTATCACCGCTCTTGCAGTGGAAAAGCTTTGCCATTGCCGCCAGGCTGTTATTGAAGCCAATCACGACAGGGGTATGCTGATGTACGGCCCCTATCCTCAGTTTCTAAAGGAGCGGATACTGTCAAAGCTCGGACATCTTTCCAATAAGGACAGCGCTATTCTATGCTGCGAAATGGCTAAAAGCGGCACTGAAAAAATCATTCTTGCCCATCTAAGCTTTGAAAACAATACTCCTGACCGCGCGCTCTCCGCTGTGAATCAGCTTCTGGAGGCGGAGGGATATACAGAACACATCACCGTAAAGGTAGCCGGCAGAGAGGTTGCCACAGTTATTTAATATGTTAAAGATAAAATTCATATCGGTCGGCTCCCTCTCTGAAAGGTTTTTCAGAGAGGGTGTTGACGAATACAAAAAACGTTTGTCCCTTACCTGTAAGGTTGAAGAATGCGAAATACGGGAAACTAAAATATCTAAAAATCCCACCGATGGGGAAATCAGACAGGTGCTT
>SVQJ01000091.1 GCA_015065395.1 Oscillospiraceae bacterium | reverse complement strand
TCATTCAAAAGATCCGCAAAGGACAGATTTGTTTTGCGGCGCACCCTCGGAATAATATGCACGACTATCACAGCACTTGCTATCCTGGCAATTCTTGCATACGCGGTGATACCCCAGACCATAAAGAGCATCAACGATTTCGGAACCCAGTTCACCGTTTACGTTGACAAGGTACTTGACTTTGCAGACAAGCTCACGGTTGACTATCTCTCACCCATGTTCAATGAAAGCTATACCACATTCCCCGAGTTTTTAGCGGCCCACGACATCTCTGTAAATGTTAAGGATATGCTCTTCGGAAGCTTCGATCTGTTCAGATCCAGCTTCACCGAGATTCTCAATTACGGAACTAAATTCGTCGGCGAGCTTATAAATATTCTTATGGGTATCATCCTTGCCATTTATTTTCTTATCAGCAAGGAAAAGCTTTCCGCCCAGGCAAAAAAGATCCTGGCGGCTGTTCTCTCAAGGCGCAGATACCTTAACACCGTACGTCTTGCCCGGTTCACCCACCGCACCTTCGGCGGTTTCATCGTGGGAAAGCTTATAGATTCAGCAATAATCGGCGTTCTTTCCCTTATCGTGCTTGCCATCCTTGATATATCCTATTATCCTCTTCTCTCAGTTATAATCGGCATCACAAACTTTATCCCCACCTTCGGTCCCATCATAGGCGGAGTTATCGGCGGACTTCTGGTGCTCATTGCTTCCCCTCAGGACCTTTTGGTATTCATTATCGTCGTCGTGCTTATCCAGCAGTTTGACGGAAACATTCTCGGCCCCCATATCCTTGGTGACAGTATCGGAATAAGCGCCCTTTGGGTAGTGATCTCTGTTATCCTTGCAAGCGGATTTTTCGGTTTCACCGGAATGGTCTTCGGCGTGCCCACCATCGCCGTTATTTACGCTTTGGTCAAGCAGGGCACCGAGCGCCGGCTCAGAAAGAAAAACATGCCGAAATCCACAGAATTCTACAGAAGCGATCCTCCTATTGAGGATAAGATCGACCCTTGCAACATCTTTATTGATAAGGAAACTCCCATACCCGAGATAACCGCTGAAGACGATATTTCTGTTTCAAAAAAATGCGCAGAGAAAAAGAAAGAATCCATTGAGATAAAAATCAAAAGCACAATCAATAAAATGAAAGGCAAAAACAAAAGATGAGAAAACTGTTCACATCAGAATCTGTCACAGAGGGACATCCCGATAAAATTTCCGATAAGATCTCCGATTCCATCCTTGATGCTATAATCGAAAAGGATCCCAACGCCCGCGTTGCCTGCGAGACCTTTGTAACCACCGGCCTTATAAACGTTATGGGCGAGATCACAACAAGCGCATACGTGGATATTCCCACCATTGCCCGAGAGGCAGTACGCAAGATCGGATACGACCGTGCAAAATACGGCTTTGACTGCGATACCTGCGGCGTTATTTCCTCGATCCACGAGCAGTCAGCAGATATTGCTCTTGGCGTTGATAATTCCGCAGAATCCAAGGCAGGTGATGCCGAAGAGGGCGATACCGGCGCCGGCGACCAGGGAATGATGTTCGGCTTTGCATGCGATGAAACTCCCGAGCTTATGCCCCTTCCCATTTCCCTGGCACATAAAATGGCAATGCTTCTCACAGAGGTGAGAAAGAACGGCACCCTTCCCTATCTCCGCCCCGACGGAAAAACACAGGTAACCATTGAATACGAGGACGACAAGCCCCTTCGCGTTGATACTGTAGTAGTTTCCACTCAGCATGATCCCGAAGTTAGCCTTGAGACTATCCGTAAGGACATCGCAGAGCATGTTATCAAGCCCATCGCAGGCTATATGATGGACGAAAACACCATTCTCCATATAAATCCCACGGGCAGATTCGTTATCGGCGGCCCCGCAGGAGATACCGGCCTCACCGGAAGAAAGATCATCGTTGACACCTACGGCGGTTATTCCCGCCACGGCGGCGGTGCCTTTTCCGGAAAAGATCCAACAAAGGTTGACCGCAGCGCCGCTTACATGACAAGATATCTGGCAAAGAACGTTGTTGCCGCAGGTCTTGCAAAAAAATGCGAGATCCAGCTTGCATACGCCATCGGCGTTGCAAAGCCAGTTTCCGTTATGGTCGACACCTTCGGAACAGGAACGGTCAGCGAGGAAAAGCTTTCCGATATCCTCTCCGCCTGCGTTGATATGCGCCCCGCCGCGATCATCGAAAGATTCGGCCTTCGCCGCCCCATCTACGCCGACCTTGCAGCTTACGGACACATGGGCCGCGAGGATCTGAACGCTCCTTGGGAAAAGACGGATATCGCTGATATTTTGAAATCCGCAGTTTAATATCAAAGTCGGATCATACCAAAAAAACGGCAAGAGCACTTCAAGCTTTTGCCGGTTTTTTTGTTTAGTGACGAAAGAACAGGTCGCTTTTTTGAAAAAAAGCTTGGCAAAAAACTTTACATAAGGGTTTCGCTGAATATTGCAAGGCAAAAGGAGTCGCCAAAGCAGAACACTGCTTTGGCTTGTGCACCCAAGGTGCCCTAACCTAAAAAGAAGGCGGGACGAAAAATGAGCAAGCTCATTTTTCGTCCCGCCTTCTTTTTAGGGCCTTTTTGCATTTTAGCTATCGTTGTCTTCTTAAAGTTCCTTTGGTTCTTTCCTTTCAAGGAAAGAACGGAAAAATCTCTTAAAAGTGGTTTTTACAGGCTCTTTATCCACGAAAGTACAGTGAAATTATCATCAAATTTGAAAGTAAGAATTCCAATAAGGAACAAAGCAAAGATTATCAAAGGGAGAACGTAGGTCATATAGGGACGCATCCATTTTTGCACCTTCATACCCTTACCTGCATTTGCTTCCTCAAGGAAATTATCAAACCCCCAGCCTTTTTTGCTGACGCAGAAAAGAACGTAGCAAAGGGATCCGATGGGAAGGCAGCAGTTAGACACAACAAAGTCCTCTAAATCAAGCACGGCACTGTCTGATGCGAAGGGATGGAAATCTGCCCAAAGATTATATCCGATAGCGCACGGAATGCTGAGAACAAGTATGGCACCGCCGCAGACGATACTGGTCTTGACTCTATCCCATCCGGTCAGCTCTCTCACACAGGCCATGATGTTTTCAAACACAGCAATGATAGTGGACATTGCCGCAAACACCATGAAGAGGAAGAAAAGAGTTCCCCATATTCTTCCGCCGGGCATATTATTGAACACCTTGGACATGGAAACGAAGAGCAAGGAGGGGCCTGCAGTCGAGGTATCCACATTATATGTGAATGATGCGGGAAAAATTATCAGACCCGCCATAATTGCTACAAAGGTATCAAGAACAAGGATATTGACAGATTCGCCCATAAGGGAGCGTTCCTTACCAAGATAGCTTCCGAAAATAGCCATTGAGCCTATACCAAGGCTGAGAGTGAAGAACGCCTGATTCATTGCACCAACCACAACGCTTCCGTCAACCTTTGAGAAATCGGGCTTCAGATAGAAGCTGAGGCCTTCTTTAGCTCCGTCAAGAGTAAAACTGTTTATGCATAGGACTATCATAAGGATCAAAAGCGCTATCATCATGATCTTTGTGATACGCTCAACGCCCTTTTGCAGGCCAAAGCAAAGAATAAGTGAACCCAGTACCACAACGACAGCCATAAATCCGACCATTATAATGGGATCGCCCAGCATATTGCCGAAATGGGCAGCCGCAGCATCATCGGTGATACCTGTCATATTTCCCTTAGCAAAACTCACGAAATAATGAAGTATCCAGCCTGTTACAGACGTATAGAACATCATGAGGATCACGTTTGCCGCCAAAGCGACATATCCGTGGATGTGCCATTTCTGACCGGGCCTTTCAAGCTTTTGATAAAGCTTTACAGGGCTCTGCTGACTTGCGCGGCCCAGGGAAAATTCCATTACCATAACAGGAAGTCCCAGAACGACAAGGAAAATAAGATAAATAAATACAAATGCTCCACCGCCGTACTGACCTGCCATCCAGGGGAATTTCCAAACATTTCCCACACCGATAGCGCATCCGGCGCTGAGCAATATGAAGCCGAGACGGCTTCCGAGTCTTTCTCTTTGCATGATTTTCTCCATTTGTTTATAAATAACGAAAGTATTTTACCAAAAAATCTGTCCTCCGTCAAGAAAAAAGAAAAAGTATGCGAAAAAAAGCTGACCGTTCGGTAGTTCCGGTCAGCTTTTTTGATGGAACGAAAGATAGATAAATCAGTCTTCCTTGCAGAATACGAGCATATTGAAATACACGGTAACATCGCTTGCTCCGAAAAGGGACGCGATGCAGCCTGCCTTCTTTGTTACGGGGATCTGCTGAATGCAGTCGAGCTTCCAGCCGCCTACAGCCTCTCTGTCAATGATCGCTGCATACTGCTTTACTGCATCTGCATAGCTCTCTCTTTTTGCGATAGTGAGACCAACGGGGCCTGCAACTGTTTTGTACTGAACCATAATAGTCCTCCATATATTTAATTTGAATTTTATATGCAAATGACAGTCTACCGTCTCATCATTCACATGGATAAACGATCAACCTTCTTATCAAGATATTTGCGAATACTCTTACCCAAGCGTGAATCCGGGCGGATCCTTTTGGCAAGAGTGGGACTTATTGCATAATAGACACGAATAAACGCCCTTCCCAAAAGATGCTTTGAAAGATAATCATCCCGATATCGGCGCAAAGTAAATACCTCTCTGCAGGTATAGCTTCCGTAAACCGCGGTTGCTATATAGCATCCGCTGCTGCCTCCCACTTTCCTATCCTGGGCACCGCTCTGAACGCTCCTTATAAAATCAAGCTCCGGTGCGATCTGAGCCATATACTGCTCTTTTTTACCTGCAGGTGCATATTCAATGGCGCGGTTTGCATATTTATCGATGGTGGACGCCATTATACTTGCCTTTGTAAGAGGGCCGCTGTTACCGTATTTATCCTGATAATTATAGTAACGGTCAAAGGCTCTGTTGCAAACATAAAGTCCCCACCACGCCTCATGGCAATTAGGCTTTATTGCAAGTACTTCCTTATAGGTTTTAACGGCAGATTCCAGATTGCCGTCGCTGACGAGCATATCTGCATTTGTGAGAAGAGATTTCACGGTAGGCAGTCCGTCGATCGTGATAACATCGATCACCTTCAGAGGAGTATTGCAGAATTCGCATCTGCAAAATCCGTTGAGATCAACGTCATCTACCTTGATACTGCCGCCGCACTGAGAGCATATAGCAGGTTGAATAGCCATATTTATACCTTACCTTCCGATTCAGGGATTGTCTATACCGCCATTGGGCTGGTGGCATCTGCAAAGACGGGAAACGCCCTTAAAAAAGCCTTTTAACGTGCCGTATTTGTTCACGGCAAGGATCATATATTCCGAGCAGGTGGGAGTGAAAACGCAGGAAGCGCGTACTCTCTCGGGAGCATACCTCTGATAAAGGAGCACCCAATCAATAAGTGCCTTTTTGGCAAAGGGTGCAATAAAGAGGATCATTGCTACTGCACAGCAAAGCCAGCCGTACAGCATGAAAAACCCAAAAAAAGAGTGAAGCCAAAAAGGAACAAACCCAAGAAGAACAAGAACCAGCAAGCGCAAAAGCTTTGACAAAAGGATCCTTTTGGTGTGAACGACCGGACGAACGATCCTGTTCTCCTCCTCGATACGTGCTTTTTCCTCCTCGAAGATCGCCAAGGCGCGCAGCATACTCTCTTCCTTTGACGCACTCACCGTTGTATCATATCTGTTTTCTTCCACAAAACCACCAATGAAATCTATTAAAAGAAATGTTTTAACAATTATATCACATTTATCGACACAAATCAACATATTTTTGTAACATTCGGTTAATAATTATCGAATTACGATTTATAAAGGAAAAACGGTCGCTTTTTGAAAAAAGCTTGGCAAAAAACTTTAAGCATGGGTTTTACGAAGAATTGCAAGGCAAAAGGCGTCGCCAAAGCAGTGCACTGCTTTGGCTTAGGCACCGCTGGTGCCCAGGCCTAAAAAGAAGGCGGAATGAAAAGAAATGAGCTCGTTCATTTTTTCGTTCCGCCTTCTTTTTGGGGCCTTTTTACCTTTTAGCTATCGTTGTCTTCTTAAAGTTCCTTTGGTTCTTTCCTTTCAAGGAAAGAACGAGAAAACACCTTTTATCTCTCCGTCAAACTTAATTTGACGAAGAAGCTGAAGAAACTGCATCCCTCGGGATGCAGTTTCTTTTTTTGATATTATGATCTATGATCAAAGACCGCGCTTCACATAATGAGTGTGGAGGAGCTCATGAGCAACATGGCTGTTGGGCTCGCCGAGGAACTCATCATATACCATCTTGATGATGGGGTTCTCATGGGACTTTCTCAATTCGAGAGCTGCATCTGCGTCATAAAGAACCTTTGCACGAACAGCGCGAAGGTCGATAGTGTTACGAACGCTTGCAGGCTGAATGGGCTGACCGCCGCCGTTTACACAGCCGCCGGGACAAGCCATGATCTCGATAAAGTCTGCCTGATACTCGCCGGACTGGATGCCCTTGAGGAGCTTGGAAGCATTAGCTGTGCCGGATGCAACTGCAACCTTAACGGTAAGATCGCCAAGCTTGTACTCAGCAAACTTAATACCCTCAACGCCGCGAACGTCCTCGAAATCAACCTTTTCGAGAGTAGTACCGAGGATAACCTCTGCAGCAGTTCTGAGAGCTGCCTCCATAACACCGCCGGTTGCACCGAAGATAACGCCTGCACCGGAGCCGATGTCAACAGGGCTGTCAAACTTCTCATCCTTCATAGCCTTGAAGTTGATGCCGCTTGCCTCAATGAGTCTGCCGAGCTCTCTTGTAGTAACAGCGATATCTACGTTTGCAAGGCCGTCATTTGCCTGACCGTCACGGCCAACCTCAAACTTCTTAGCAGTACAAGGAATAGCGGATACAAATACGATATCCTTGGGATCGATGCCCATCTTCTTTGCAAAGAATGCCTTATAGATAGCACCGAACATCTGCTGAGGAGACTTACAGGTAGAGATATTCTCTGTCATTTCAGGGAAATAGTGCTCGCAATACTTAACCCATCCG
>SVQJ01000090.1 GCA_015065395.1 Oscillospiraceae bacterium | reverse complement strand
CAAAGGGAGTTGCACGTCCCATGGTCAGAAATTTTTCGGGATCTACCGTTTTTTCTCTATCAAGACGCCACACGGTGAAATCATTTCCGTTGTCTATACCGAAACGGCTTCTGGGATTTACACTGAGAAGCTCAATAAGCTTTTCCAAAGTTATTATTCCGTTTCTTACAAGATGGGTATATGAAGCCGCAAAGGCGGTTTCAAGACCCACGATACCAAAGGCGCTCTTTTCAAGGCCCTTTGCCTTTTCCTCAGCGGAATGGGGAGCGTGGTCCGTTGCTATCATATCTACCGTACCGTCAACTATTCCGGCTACCAGGGCTTCCCTGTCGCGGACATCTCTTAAGGGGGGATTCATTTTGAATCTTCCCTCCTCCAAAAGATCGCTGTCATCAAGAATGAGGTAATGAGGACCTGTTTCGCAGGTGATATCAATACCGGATTTTTTAGCATCCCTGATAAGAGAAACGCTTTCTGCTGCAGATATATGGCAAACATGATATGCACAGCCGGTTTCATCCGCAAGCTTTATATCTCTTTCTATCTGCTTATATTCACTTTCGGAGCAGATACCCCGATGTCCGTTTGTCTCACAGTACCTGCCCTTGTGGATATATCCGCCGAACAGCAGATCATTTACCTCACAGTGGGCAACGATCATTTTTCCGAGAGCCTTCGCTCGCTCCATTGCCTCGCGCATCATTCCTGCGTCCTGAACTCCCCGTCCGTCATCGGAAAAAGCAATACAATCCTTTGCCATTCCCTCAAGATCGGAGATACGCTCTCCCTTCTGACCAACGGTGATGGCGCCGTAGGGCAGGGTGCGTATAACGCTGTCTCTCGCTATTATCTCATTCTGGAGAGCAAGACTTTCAACAGAATCCGGCACCGGATTGAGATTGGGCATTGTGCAGACTGCAGTATATCCGCCTGCTGCCGCCGCAAGGCTTCCGGACTTTATAGTCTCTTTATAAGAAAAGCCCGGCTCACGAAAATGCACATGCACATCACAAAAGCCGGGAAAAACAAAATATTCATCTGAACAAAAACGAGAAAAGCCACCGCTGCAAAGGAAACGGGACGCGAAAGAAAGGGCTTCTTTATTCATCATAACAGGCTTTGCTTTTATCTGTTCCATGATCCTTTCCTCCTGATAACAAAAAAATCTTGCCGAAACCGACAAGACCGTAACCCAAACGGGCGCAATACTCCCTGCGCTTCCGCTCAATATTGACGTCTTGCCGATCTCTCTGTATCGCCTTAAAGACTATTGAAATTCTACCACGCTTTTTCTGATTTGTCAATATTATAAGCGCTTTTTTTGAAAAAAATGTTGAATTCGATTGTTGACAATAATACAGCGCTATGATATAATTGATTCCGTAAGCGACTTGTGCACTTATTGCGCCCGCTTCGATTTAATCATAATAATAAGTTTTTCGCAACTGACGGTTTTTGTGGATCACCACAAGGGAGCGAAAAGCCGATTAAAGCCGACCGTCTGGGCGCACTTTACTTTCTCGGAGTAAGTGCGCCCTTATTTATTCGAACATCGTTTTGCAAAATTTTCTATTTACGGCCCACCCGTAAAGAACGGAGAAAAACATGAAAAAAGTCGGAATAGTTATGGGAAGCGACAGCGATCTTCCCATCATCAGAAAAGCAACTGATATGCTCAAAAGCCTCGGTATTCCCTTCGAGGTCCATATTTATTCAGCTCACAGAACCCCCGATGAGGCAAGGGATTTCGCACGCTCTGCCCGCAACGAGGGTTTTGGTGTTATTATAGCAGCAGCAGGCATGGCAGCCCATCTTGCAGGTGCTATCGCTGCGAACACAACTCTCCCCGTCATCGGCATCCCTTGCAAGGGCCCCAATTTTGACGGAATGGACGCTCTTCTCTCCACGGTTCAGATGCCTACAGGCATTCCCGTGGCAACCGTTGCCGTGAACGGCGGCGCGAACGCAGCTCTTCTTGCTGCCGAAATGATCGCCATTGAAGACAGCGCTTTGGCAGAAAAGCTGGATGAAAAGAGAAAGAGCGACGCCGCAGCAGTCCTTGCAAAGGACGCCGCAGTTCTTCAAAATCTTTAATTTTTGAAAAGCGTTTCGCCGCCGGCGAAATATTCATACAGTTACAATGCCCCACCGCACACGCGGATATAACAAAGGAGATTTATGGGCGGTTATTTCGGAGCAGTAAGCTCACGCGATATTATTGCCGATGTTTTTTACGGCACTGATTACCATTCCCACTTGGGAACTCGCCGCGGAGGTATGGCGGCTTATGCCGAAGATGTGGGACTCCAGAGGGATATTCACAATATCCAGAACTCACCCTTCAGAACAAAATTCGAAAAGATCTTTGATGAAATGCACGGCAATTCGGCTATTGGGTGTATAAGCGATTCCGATCCCCAGCCCTTGCTTTTCCGTTCGCGTCTGGGTGCATACGCCATCAGCGCTACGGGAGCCATCAATAACTCCGAAGAGCTTATAGAAAAATATCTCTCCGAGGGCGGCGGCCACCTGAGTGCAATGACCAGCGGCAAGATCAATATGGTGGAGCTTGTTGCTGCTATCATAAATCAGTTTGACAGCTTTGAAAAGGGTATCCGCTTCGTGCAAAGCGTTATCGACGGCTCTATCACCATAATCATACTCAAAGAGGGCGGAAATATCATTGCCGCCAGAGACCGACTGGGCAGACTTCCTCTCCTTGTGGGCAGAGACAGCGACGGCTACTGCGTTTCCTTTGAATCCTTCGCCTATCAGAAGCTGGGCTATGAGGACGAAAAGGAGCTTGGCCCCGGAGAGATCGTCGAGATAAGCCCCGAGGGGATTATCTGTCTCTCTCCTGCAGGGGAAGAGATGAGAATATGCTCCTTCCTCTGGTCCTATTACGGCTATTCCACAGCCTGCTACGAAGGTGTGAACGTAGAATTCATGAGATACCGCAATGGTGAGATCATGGCAGAGCATGACAAGCAAGTGGGAAATGCCAAGGATATAGACTATGTTGCAGGCGTTCCCGATTCGGGCACTCCCCACGCGATAGGCTACGCGAACAACAGCCACGTGCCTTTTGCACGCCCGTTCATTAAATACACTCCCACATGGTCCAGAAGCTTCACCCCGGCAAAACAGACAGAGCGCAACAAGGTTGCAAAAATGAAGCAGATGCCCGTTCACGATCTCATCAAGGATAAAAAGCTTCTGTTTGTGGATGACTCCATCGTCCGCGGCACACAGCTGAGAGAAACGGTAGACTTTCTCTACTCAAACGGCGCAAAGGAGGTTCACATGCGCTCCGCTTGCCCTCCTATCATGTACGGATGTAAATACCTTAACTTTTCAAGAGCAACGAGCGATCTTGAGCTTATCACGCGAAGCACCATTTTGGAGCTTGAAGGCGAAGATGGCTTCAAATATCTTGAAGAATACAGCGATGCTTCCACCGAGCGAGGCAAGAGCCTGCGCCGGACGATTTGCGAAAAATTGAATTTCGCATCTCTCGAATTTCAGTCACTTGAAGGCGTCATAAAAGCTATCGGCATCGAGCCCTGTAAGCTTTGCACCTACTGCTGGAACGGAAAAGAATAAAAAATACAATTACAAATAAAGGGGATCTAAACTATGCACGCAGGATCTAAATCAGACAGCTACGCAGCAGCCGGCGTTGATATTACAGCCGGATACAAGGCAGTTGAACTTATGAAGCAGCACGTTGCCCGCACCATGACAAAGGGAGTATGCTCCGACGTGGGCGGCTTCGGCGGCCTTTTTGAGCTTGACCTCGAGGGCATCACAAAGCCCGTTCTCGTAAGCGGAACAGACGGTGTGGGAACAAAGCTGAAGATCGCATTTCTTCTCGATAAGCACGACACGGTCGGTATCGACTGCGTTGCAATGTGCGTAAACGACGTTATCTGCACGGGCGCAAAGCCTCTCTTCTTCCTCGACTACATAGCTTGCGGAAAGAACGTTCCCGAAAAGATCGCCGATATCGTTAAGGGCGTTGCCGAGGGCTGCGTTCAGTCCGGTGCGGCTCTTATCGGCGGCGAGACCGCAGAAATGCCCGGCTTCTATCCCATAGACGAATATGACCTTGCAGGCTACTGCACAGGCGTTGTGGATAAGTCCAAGATAATCGATAATAAGACCATGCGCGAAGGCGATATCGTTATCGCTCTTCCCTCAAGCGGCGTCCACTCCAACGGCTTCTCCCTTGTAAGAAAAGTGTTTGACGTTGAAAACGCCGACATTATGAGTCCCGTTGAAGAGCTTGGCGGTAAGTCCATCGGCGAGACCCTCCTTACTCCCACAAAGATCTATGTTAAGCCCGTTCTCGCTCTTCTCGAGGAGATACAGATCAAGGGCATCTCCCATATCACAGGCGGCGGCTTCTACGAAAATATCCCCAGAAGCATCCCCAAGGGCCTGGGAGCAAAGATCAGGAAGGACGATGTCCGCGTTCTTCCCATCTTCAAGCTTCTCAGCGAGCGCGGCGGAATCTGCGAAAGAGATATGTTCAACACCTTCAATATGGGCGTTGGCATGAGCATCACTGTTGCTAAAGAGGATGCAGACCGCGCCCTTGAGATACTCAAGGCTAACGGCGAAGACGCTTACATCATCGGCGAGATCATCAAGAGCGATGAGGGAGTAGTGCTTTGCTGAGAGCCTCCTTCATCAAGGCGATCCTTGCCGGAGGCGCCGTAGGAATCGGCGGAGCAGTCTTCCTCTCCTGTGACGATAAGGCTATCGGAGCATTCTTCTTCTCCGTTGCCCTCCTCACAGTTTGCTGGATGGGACTGAATCTGTTTACCGGTAAAGTGGGATTTATGGTTGAATCCCATAAAAACTCAGATTGGCTCAATCTTCTTATGGCTCTTATCGGAAATGCCGTCGGCGCTTGCGGTTGCGGCTTTCTGATTTCCAAGGGAGTTAATAATGTGGTGGAAAAATGCTCCGCCATCTGCGAAGCAAAGCTTGCGCAAACTCTTCCCGATGCGCTTATCCGCGCATTCTTCTGCGGAATACTCATGTATACCGCCGTCTGGATCTTCAGAGAAAAGAAGACCATCGCCGGTATCCTCTTCTGTATCCCCGTTTTCATTCTCTCCGGCTTTGAACACTCTATCGCAGATATGTTCTATTTCACCGTTGCAGGCAACGGTGGATCAGATGCAATATTCTACCTCACTTATATAGTTCTCGGAAACGCCGTTGGCGGCGTATTTATCCCCTTTATGATGCTTCTCTGCAAAGAGGGAGGAACAGCCAAATGAAAAAGGCACGTATTGCAGTTCTCGTTTCGGGCGGCGGCACAAATCTCCAGGCTCTTATTGATGCACAGAACAGCGGAATCATAGAAAGCGGCGAGATCGCCCTGGTCATTTCCAATAAGGAGGGCGCTTACGCACTGGAAAGAGCTAAACGCGCAAATATCGAAACCGCTTTGGTGCTGAAAAAAGATCACCCGGATGCAACTGCCTTCGAAGAGGCAATAAAAGCACTCCTTTGTGAAAAGGAAATAGATATTATCGTCCTTGCAGGCTTTATGTCCATCCTTACCGAGAATTTTACAGGCGCATATCCCGAAAGAATAATAAATGTTCATCCCTCCCTCATCCCCTCCTTCTGCGGCAAGGGCTTCTACGGGCTCAAGGTCCACGAGGCTGCTCTCAGCTACGGCGTTAAGGTCACCGGCGCTACGGTTCATTTCGTTAACGAGATACCCGACGGCGGCAGGATCATAATGCAGAAGGCCGTGGAGATCAAGGACGGTGATACCCCGGAAATACTCCAAAAAAGAGTTATGGAAGAGGCAGAATGGAAAATACTGCCCCTATCCGTTGAAAAGGTTTGCAGATCTAAAATTGAGAATTAATCAAGGAGTTCAAAATGAACGTATACGAAACAAAGTCTATGGCTGAGCTTCTCAGCACGAACACATATCCCGGACGCGGAATCGTTCTCGGTACTACCGCTGACGGTAAAAAGGCAGTCTGCGCTTACTTCATTATGGGAAGAAGCGTAAACAGCCGCAATCGCGTTTTCCGCGAAGAGCCCGACGGCATCCGTACAGAGGCTTATGATCCCAGCCTTATGGTCGACCCCCATCTCATCATCTACCATCCCGTTCGCGAGATCGGCGAGGGACTCATAGTTACCAACGGCGACCAGACAGACACAATATGGGAATACCTTGCAAAGGGCGAAAGCTGGGAAAGCGCACTGCGCACCCGTCAGTTCGAGGATGACCGCCCCAACTGGACTCCCAGAATCTCCGGCCTCGTAGCAAAGGACGGAAGCTATAAGATGTCTATTCTGAAGGCTGCAGATCCCGAAGGAAGCGCAACAGCAAGATTCTTCTATGAATATCCCGCAACAGCAGGCCTCGGTCACTTCCTCCATACCTATGTTTGCGACGGAAATCCCGTGATCCCCACATTCCAGGGCGAGCCCGAAAGAGTTATCATTCCCGATACCATTGATGAATTTGCAGACGAGCTTTGGGCAAACCTTAACGAGGATAACAAGATCTCCCTCTTCGTAAGATACACTGATCTTGAAAGTCGCGATACAGAGCAGATCATTATAAATAAGCATGAGTAATTAAGGAGCAGGAAAATGAAAGAATTTGAACTTAAATACGGTTGTAACCCTAATCAGAAGCCTTCCAAGATCTTTATGGCTGACGGAAGCGACCTTCCCATCGAGATCCTCTGCGGACGCCCCGGTTATATCAACTTTCTTGATGCATTCAACTCCTGGCAGCTTGTCAAGGAGCTTAAAGAGGCTACCGGCCTTCCCGCTGTTACCTCCTTCAAGCACGTGAGCCCTACCTGCGCTGCGGTGGGTACCATCCTTCCCGAAAAGCTTAAGAAGGCTTGCTTTGTTGACGATATCGAGGGCCTTGACGAATCCCCCCTCGCTTGCGCCTATGCAAGAGCACGCGGAGCTGACAGAATGTGCTCCTTCGGCGACTGGGTTGCACTTTCCGACGTTTGTGACGTTACCACAGCAAAGCTTATCCAGCGCGAGGTTTCCGACGGTATCATCGCACCCGGTTATGAGCCCGAAGCTCTTGAGATCCTTAAGTCCAAGAGAAAGGGTAGCTATA
>SVQJ01000089.1 GCA_015065395.1 Oscillospiraceae bacterium | reverse complement strand
CAGTATGTTGATTAAAATTTAATATTACCTACCATAGGGGTGTTTTTGTACTGTCCGCACAATTTGGGGCAGTCCATTCTTCGGAGGTTTTCTCGGTTAAACCATAAACAACTGCACACACCACCTTTTCAGATGTAAGAGATGTTACTTGCTCTCTTTAACTTGCCTATAGGGCGGTCTGCGCCTTTTTCGACAGTCTGAAAGGAGCCCTCGGGCTCCTTTTTTTGCTCATCAATAAAGCTTATATCTTTCGATCTTTTCTCTTAAAAACTGCGCCGCAAGGCCGATATCCCTTGCAGGATCTGCGCCCACCTCGCGCTCGATGGTAAGAAATCCGTTGAAGCCGGTGGATGCGAGAGCGGGAAGATATGTATCAAAATTAACATCGCCCTCTCCCAGGGGAAGCTCAAGATAGGTACGTCCCATTCCAAGAAGCTGCTCGTGATCAACTGCCTCCTCACCGATAACGACGTTGATATCTCTCCTTCTGCCGCCATCAAGCTTTATGCCGTCCTTTGCGTGGGTATGGACTATATATTTCCCGAGAGTTTTTACCGCGCTCTCCGCCTTATCTCCCGCCACCATTACAAGGTTTGCAGGGTCGAAATTTACGCGAACTCCGCCTGCTCCCAGGCTGTCAAGAAAATCGCAGAGGGTGGTTGCAAGCTCGGGGCCTGTTTCCACCGCAAAGGCACTGTTTATTGAATCTGCATAGACAGCAAGCTCTCTGCACGCCTTTCTCATGATCTCCTTCTTTGCACACTCCTCAACGGGAACGGTTCCGATATGAGTCGTTACCACGTCGCATTCAAGCTCTTTTGCGATCTCAAGAACTCTCTTGGACTTATCCACATACTCCGCATTCGTTTCCTCGCGCTCAAAGCCAACGCCGAAATCTCCGCAAATTGCAGAGAAAACAAGCCCGTTTGACTTCACGATATCAAGAGCCTCGCAAATCTTTGCAGGGGTCATCTCATTGAATCGAAGCTCCCCGCAATTTGTCACATAAGCCTGGATGCCGTCCGCACCCATTGCCGCTGCGGCTTCTACTCCGCCTCTGAATCCCTTGCGGAAGGATTCTACCATTACTCCGATCTTCATTTTGCTCACCTTGCTGCGCCAGAATAAAAACTTTGCTTTCAAGGATGCATCTGTGCGCGCATTTCCTTTGCTTTCGGATTTAAGTTTTTTCGGAAAGAGCCGAATTCTCCGTCTTTTCGGGCTCGGAGGACGAATCGAACGATCATTTCCCTCCGGGAGTCCTTTCTAAAACGGCAAGAACAGTTCAGTCGCTTCCCTTTTCCGACTCCTGTTCGTTCGTTTCCTCTTCATCAGATACAGGCTCGGTTCCGTTTTCTTTTGCATAATTATATAAGCTCTCCAGGCCGTTTTCAAGGGTTATCTCATAATATGCCCGATCTTTTTCCAAAACGGAGCAATATCCGTAATATATCATCGCTCTGCCGTTATCAAAAAAGGTCACCTCATGCTGAACATCTATTGTAAAGGTCATGACCTTATTGCCGCCGCCCTTTGATGAGACCTTTTTCCAATCAGCCGAAAAAAGCTCTAAAAGCTCATCCGTTACCAAAAGATCGAGGGTCTTTGCTTTCTTATTGTCCTTATGTAAATGGACGCTGACGGTCTTTTCCTCCGTCGATCTCTCCATTTCCTCCTCTGTTCCCTCTATCTTCACAGCCGCCTTCTCTGCAAGACGCTTTTCAACGGCATCGGGCTTTATACCTTGGGTCATGGCACAGGAAACAAGAGAAAAAGCAAATACTATCACAAGGCACAGTGCTGTCAGTCTTTTCATGATACTACTTCCACCTTTCATTTTTTTGCGGATATGCCGCCCAGACGCTGTCTGCGGATATCCTTGCCTATAAAGCGAACCGGCTTATATTCTCCGAAGAGGCGGCTGGTGATCCTATCCTCGTACCTTTGCCGCATCTCCTTATAGCCCAGATTCGTATTTATCATCGTTGGCTTTCCCTTTATCATTCTCGTGTTGATGATATTATAAAGGCATGAAATTGTAAAGCTGTTGGTCATTTCCGCGCCCAGATCATCTATTATGAGAAGATCGCATTCAAAATACTTCTTCGTGACGAAGGAGCTCTCTCCCCTGAACTGCACCTGCTCAAAATCATCTATAAGGCCCTGGATCGAGCGATAGACCACATCATATCCCCGTTCTATGACCCGTGCACCCACTGCCGTGGAGAGATGGGTCTTGCCAAGGCCCGTATCACCCACGAGGAGCCATGAATCCCCGCTCTCGGAATTGAAGCCGTCTGCAAACTCATAGAGCTTTTTATACACGGTTTCGATATTTTCCCTTTCCTCGCCGGGGCTGTAATAATCAAAGGAGAAATTCTCAAAGCTCTGGAAGCGGCAGAGCTTGCCGAGCTCGCTGTCCTCAAGACGTGCCTTTGCGATCATGCTTTTTACGCAGGAGCACATATCGATCCCCACAAAGCCGCTGTCCGAGCACCTTTGGCAATGATACTTTATATCGGAAAAATCCTTTTCATATCCGTTCTGAAGAAGGATCTCATCCCTTTTTGCCCGAAGGACCTTATTGCTTTCGGTTATCCTTTCAACCCCTGCCACGCCCACTCCGGGGGTCATTATAGCCTCAAACATTTTGGCAGCGGTGGTTGAAAGCTCTGCATCTATGACTTTTATCTCCGGAAGAGCATCCCATAGGATGAGCTTTTTCTCCTCACTCTCGGCAAGGCTATCCTCACGCATTTCTCTCAGGCGATCCATCGCCTCTCTGTAATAATTCTTTTCCTGCATTATAATCCTTTCATTCACGAATCAAAGCCCTGGCCGTATGAACGGCGCAGCGCCGCCTCAAAGAAATCATCCTCGTCAAAGCTTCCCTTTTTATCCTTTGATCCGTCCTTATCGTGCTTATATTCCGCCATTGCGGCCTCAACCTCTTCTATGCTCTTATAGCCGCTCTCATACCACCTCTGAAGCACGGCGTTACAATAGGGAACGGAGGCATTGCCCGTGTTCTCCACGGTGACCTCGTACGCTCTTTCTATAAGCGCCATGGGGAGAGCCCATTTGCCCACCCAGGTCTCAAAGGCTTCCTTTTCCTTTTTGGTAAGAGCGCGGCGGCCGATACCGAAAAGATCTCGAAGGGGCTTATCCATCTGTGCCGCCGCTTCGATGGCGTTCAGGTGGCTGTCCAGCTCCTCATAGCCGAGAATATCCTTATCGAAAAGGCCGATAGCAAGCTTTTCCACATAGCGGAGAGATTTTTTGTTCATCTTTTCGCAATGGGCAAAGAGAAGCATTATGTACTCAGGCTCGAGCTTCAGATAATCAAGAAGGCCCACAACGGTCTCCACCTCGGCTGTGGTGAACATCTTTCCCATATACTGCTGACAGGCGCTGAGAAGGTCACCGATATTATGCTCCTCCACATAAGCGGCTATCTGCTCCGTTGAATATCTGGGAAGCTCAGATGCGCGTGCCACGGGGCGGGGTCTCTTCACAGTGACATTTGTCCCGTCCGCGCCGTCGGAAAGGAGAGCGCTCTCCTTTTTCTGCTTTGCCTTTTTCTCGAACCCCTCGCACTCTATGGCACCTGCGCGCATCCAATATTCTATTGCAGCATTAAAGCTTTTCAATGTTATATTCAGAGCCTCGGCAGCGCTTTCGCTGTCAAACTCGGGATCTGACAGAATATATAAAAGCACCTTCAGCCTGGTTCCCCCTGCCTCCGAAAGCCTGGGGATGACGGGTGAGGCGGGGACGATAACGCAAGGCCCCTCGATCACGGGTTTTATCTTCATTTCGTATTCAGCCTTTCTGTTCGGTTATACCCATAGGGCGATCACGGCAAATGCCGTTTTGAATTTTGGTAAAAAATGTTTATATTCAGATGCCTTTTTCAAATAAATCATTTGTAAAAAAGCCGCAAAGCCCTGTAAACAGGGAGTTTTCCACAGCTAGTTGAAAAGGCTGTTGAAAACTATTTCGGCGAATGCTCAAAACCGCCGTTTCTTCGCCAAATGCAGATTTTTGTTATTCATTTGTAAAAAAAGAAGAAAATCCGCTTGTTTTTTCACTTTTGGTTGGGAAATATCAGATCTTTTTCAAGGCTGCAGCTGCCGCGGCACCCTCGCCGGAAGCATAAGCGTTCAGATCCGTTGACGCACGCACGCCGGAAAGATATTCAAAATAGCATTGAGCGCCCACCATTGCGCCGTTATCTCCGCAAAGGGATACGGGAGGCACATAAAGGGTAACTCCCTTTTTTTCGCAAAGCTCCCGCACGCCGCGGCGCAAATGGGAATTTGCCGCCACACCGCCTGCAAGCACAAGCCTTTTTTCCCCCGTGCTCTCAAGAGCAAGCTCTAACTTTTTGCATATACCGCTTACCACAGCCTGGGTGAAGGCGCAGGCTATCTCCGCCATCTCGCCCCTGTCTATCTCGCCCTTATCGGCAACGGAATGCTTTTGACGCCAATTATGGATATGATTGACGGCGCAGGTCTTAAGACCGCTGAAGGAATAATCAAAGGTATCGTCGTTTATGGCAGGGCTTGGGAACACTATCTGATCCTCCCTTGCTCTCGGGCCGCTTTCACGGTTTGAAAGCCCCTCTGTGCAGAGCCTGTCCATAGCCGCTCCGCCGGGATACGTAAGCCCCATAACTCTTCCCACCTTATCAAAGGCTTCTCCTGCCGCATCGTCACGGGTGGAGCCGATCTCGGTATAAACGGAAGGCTCGGTGACGTTATAAAGAGAGGTATGCCCTCCGGAAACTACCAGTGACAAGAATGGAGCAGAAAGGCTCATATCGAAAAAATACGCCGCCGCCGTATGGGATTTGATATGATCCACGGGGATAAGAGGAACGCCCAGGGAAAATGCAAGGGATTTTGCAAAATTCACCCCCACTAAAAGGCATCCTATAAGGCCGGGGGAATAGGTGACGCCCACCGCCTCAATTTGGGAAAGCTCAACGCCTGCCTCGCTGACAGCGCGCCGCACCACATGGGAAACAGCCTCAATATGGGCGCGGCTTGCGATCTCGGGAACTACGCCTCCGTAGAGCGCATGGGTCTCCACCTGGGATGCAACCACGTTTGAAAGTATTTTTCTTTCATTTTCCCCCATGCTTACAACCGCCGCCGCGGTCTCATCACATGAGGATTCTATTGCAAGAATAAGCACAGCACATTTCCTTTCAGTTTTCAAAAAACTTTGCCATAAGGATCGCATCCTCTGTGGGATTTCTGTAATATCTTCGGCGTTTGCCTATCTCAATAAAGCCTCTGGATGAATAAAGCGCTCGTGCGCTCTCGTTGGATTCCCTCACCTCGAGAAAAGCGCGAAAAACCCCGCCGCTACGGGAAATTTCAAGAGTCTCATCCAAAAGCGCACCGCCGATACCCTGCCTTCTCAGCTCCGGCAGGGTTGCAATATTTGCAAGATCTGCTTCATCGCCGCACACGTAATACACAGCGTAAGCAAATATTTTAGACATTTGCATATCGCTTACCGCATATATTCTGCAGGAGGGATTTTCAAAAGCCGAGCGAAACATTCCCTCGCTCCACGGATCCCCGGGGAAGCATATCCCTTCAGCCAAAGCAAGACCTTGGGCATCCCCGACCTCGCAAAGGCAAAGGCAGAATTCAGCATTTTTTCCAAATGCTTTTTTAAGGATCTTCATCAAGCCGCTTCTCCGATATATTCATCCAGAAGATCGCCCACCTCAACGCAACGCTGGGTCACCTTATCGTAAATGAAATTTCCGCTGTCGCACGCGGCATAGGTGACAGTATAATAAATGGCAGGCCAATCCGGAGAATACATTTTCAGCCTGAAGCTCTCGTTAACGTCGCCTCTGGGCCAAAGCTCGTTTTTACCCTCGGGGTCGTCAATAAGAGAGACAACGGTAGAAATGATCTTTCTGTCAGCGTCCCTGTCCTCAGTTTCCTCACCGCCGATGACGGCGATGGCGATGCTGTTCACATCCTCCTCGCACACGTACATAGTCTCGACGCCCATTTGGGAAAGGGTGGGAAGAGTGATATCCGCATTATAGAAAACAAAGCCGGCGCCCGTATATTCCATAGTGATCCACTCCTTGGGATCAATTCCGTTGATAACGTAAAGCTTTTCCTCAAGAGTTGCCTTCAGAACGGCATACTCGTCCCCCTGGCTCACAGGCTCGTAGCCCATGGGGGCGTATTTATAGAGAACGCCGTCCTCTCCGCAAAGGAGACCTTCTTCATTATAGTTTAGCTCCAAAAGCTTTTCTCCCCTCTTCTTGCAGGAGGCAAAAAAGGAGAGGGCAAGGCAAAGCGCAAGAATTGCACAAAGGATCCTTTTCATCGCGTCCCCCATCAATAACCGAATTTACCGGAAAGGCTGTCGTCGTTTTCGATCCAGTCATCCACCATATAAACGGTATGGCCGCCGTCCTCCTCGCGAACGATGACCTTTTCGATGCCGGCATTGATGACCTGACGCTTGCACATCATGCAGCAGCAGATATTGCCCACAACGCTTGAGTCCTTGGGATCGGTGCAGCACATATAAAGAGTGGAGCCCAGCATCTGATCGCGGGGCGCGGCAATAATGGCATTGGCCTCGGAATGAACGCTGCGGCAAAGCTCATACCGCTCGCCGCGGGGGATCTTCAGCTGCTCACGGTAGCAATTTCCGATCTCGTTGCAGTTTTTACGTCCTCTGGGAGCGCCGTTGTAGCCTGTGGATATTATAACGTCATTTTTAACGATGATCGCACCGTACCGCTTGCGCAGACAGGTGCTACGCTCGGAAACGGTCTGCGCGATATCAAGATAATAATCGATTTTTGAAACTCTTTCCATAACAACTCCGAAAAATAAAGTTTATCATCTTATTATACTCTACTTTGCCGAATAAATCAATAGCGAAGTTCCACCCTTTTTTAAGATAGAGATTATATGCTCGCCCGTTAAATTACGGTTTGACGGGGAGAAACGGTCGCTTTTTTGAAAAAAAGCTCTGCAAAAAACTTTAATAATGGGTCTGGCTGAATATTGCAAGGCAAAAGGCGTCGCCAAAGCAGTGCACTGCTTTGGCTTAGGCACCCAAGGTGCCCAAACCTAAAAAGAAGGCGGAACGAAAAAATGAACGAGCTCATTTTTTCATTCCGCCTTCTTTTTAGGGCCTTTTT
>SVQJ01000088.1 GCA_015065395.1 Oscillospiraceae bacterium | reverse complement strand
GTAAAAGTTCAATATGGGGTTGCAGAGATATGCAAAAATGAAACCGTAAATAAACGGAGACAGCACAGAGAGCACGTATTCAATGGCTCCCCAGACTGTGCCCATGTTTATAACGGCGTAGATCATGAGAGCAGATGCTACGATAACAGCAACAGCGTAGAATGCTATCGTGGCGTAACCCTCGTTTTTTTTGAAATTAAACATGATAGACCTTCTGTTTCTGTATGTATTATACTTATTTTATCCTATTATTCAAACAAGGTCAATAGGCATTTGAAAAAAACAGAGTTT
This sequence comes from Oscillospiraceae bacterium, assembly GCA_015065395.1. Lineage (GTDB taxonomy): Bacteria > Bacillota > Clostridia > Oscillospirales > CAG-272 > Avispirillum. The sequence goes on along the minus strand of SVQJ01000088.1, from coordinate 6,955 downwards.
TCTTTATCGGCACCTGTATCTGCGGATGCGGTGTGAAAGGGATGGATATGCTCTTTTTGCTGCACAGAACACTATGTATAAAATAGATACAAAATGTCACAATTATGCAAAGGGGACAATGTGATTTGAAAGGTTGCACAAAAAAGTGCGTGTAAATTTGTTATATTTTATTCTCAAAATATGCTACATTTTTCGCAAATGAATGGTATAATTATATAAAGTATTCGGGTTGGGATATTTGTGCCCATTTTCCCGTTGCAACGGCAATCTATTCAAGGAGGAGGCGCTGGTTACAGTGCCACAGAGTGATGTTTGAAAGACTTTGGGAATACCTGTCACGTCATGTGAAAATCGCAGCTAAAAGTGTGTTCCTCAACTTTAAGCAGTATTGCTGCTTCTTCGCCGCGATATTCATTATCCAGTTGTTGTATGGTATGATGGCTATATCTGCTACCAACAACAACACAGTTGCTTATCAGCAGATAGCAGAGACATACGAGTACCATTATGTTCTCTACAACCTTACTCAGAGCCAGGAGCGTTATATTGCTGAATATGACCATCCTGAGTACGGTATTACCGACGAGCTGAAGGGTACATATCAGATCGTTAAGACGGTTGAGCGTGCCAACGCAAACAACAACTATCAGCCTGAATTCGATCTTTATATCCGTTTCGGTAAGCTTGACCGCAAGACCAACAAGATGGTATTGAGCGCGGACAAGGTGCGCGAGTACTGCAACCATTTCGAGGAGAAGTACGTAGCAAACCTTAACTCCCTCGAACCTAAGTATGACTCTTCAAATCCCAACTTCTCCGTTGAGAAGACTCTGCTTCTTGAGTATGAAAACAGAGTTGCTTCCAACAACGCGGGATTCTGGGTTATCACCTTATTGCTTCTTGTTCTGTCCGTATTCCTTCTGATGTCCATATTCAACATCAGACTGAATCAGTACAAGTTTACATACGGTGTATATATGACCTTCGGAGCAGACTTCAAGATGCTGTTTATGACGTCGTTCTGGGAAATGTTCGTAATTATGATTACGATGTTCGTTCCCGCAACGCTCATATCCACTCTCGTAGTATTCCTTATCTACCTGCCCTCCGGATTCAAGTTTGCGTTTGACGCGTGGGTAATTCTCAAGCTGTTCGTATTCAGCCTTGTGGTCGTTGCTTTGGCTGTTGTAATGCCTATGAGAGTCACCTCTATGCGCCGTCCCATGTCTCTTATTATCACAGAGGATAACTCAAACCTTGTATCTTCTCCCAGAAAGTCCTTCAACCTTCTCGGAAAGAAGTTCCCTGTGCATTATGAGATGTACTCCATCTGGAGATTCAGAAAATACAATATCCAGCTTCTTTCCACGGCTATCGTGTTCTGTGCTCTCTTCATTTGCGGTCTGTATCTTGCCAATATCTATACAACCGGTATTGACTATCCCAGACCTCAGTTCGAGATCAGCATCAACACGAACAATACCACTTCAAGCTATAACTCCGAGATGAGCGAGACCATTCTCGGCATCAACGAGGGCTTCCGCACCGAATTTGCGGAGCAGCTTGAAAAAGAGGAAAAGGGCCTCAGCGAGACCTTCCAGGCTATTACAAACATTGAAGCAACCGGTAACGCAACTCCCGTTGAGGGCGATCTTGACTTTGGACAGAGCCCTACGACCGAGGCAAAGTATATTACCTCGTTCATGCTGGTAAATAAGAAGAACGTTAAGTTCCTGGCGTCCGGCTTCTTCGTATACGATAAGAAGGAAGCAGCTTCCGTATATAATGAGGTTCCCGGCAGCTACAAGGTAACCAACAGCGTTGTTTATAAGGCTGTAAGCCCTCATAATGCGGATGACCTTATCCAGTTCCTCAGCCAGTATAAGCATGACGGTAATTACGAGGATATTCTCAAGAGCGATGATACCACAGAATACTGTATCATCGGTGACTCGATTTCCAACATTTCCAAGTTTAACTTTAAGGTCGGCGATACTGTTGCAGTATCCACAAAGACCGGTGAGATAACCCCCGTTGACTCCAACCTTACAGGTAAGACTTTGCTCCGCAGACAGATCAAGAACTATAACTACAGCTATAAGACTCTTACGATCTGCGCGGTTATCAAGGATATTCCTTCCGGAAGCGTTCCTGTATATATGCTCAACGATGCATACAAGGAAGTTACCGGAAGAGAGCCTTACACCACTCTCCTTAACGTGTACACTCATTCCGTAGATTACGGTGATGACGGATTCGTTCTTCAGGATGAACACATCGATTATCTTGAGAACGAGCTGCGCGAGGCATTCTCTGCAGACAGCAGAAGCATGTACGGCGCAATCAAGGTCAAGAATCTCAACCAGAGTGCTGAAAAGGCCATCGACGAAGATGAGCATTACAATGAGCTGTTCATAGCTATTTCCGTGCTTATCCTTTGCATTTCACCTATCATCTGGTTCTTCTCTCAGATACTCTTCTACTTCAAGCGAGAAAAAGAGTTTAACATTATTCAGTCCATGGGTGCTAACGGAAGCGATATCAGAAAGATATACCTGCTCGGCGGTATCAGTATGTCGGTACTTTCCTTTATCGTAAGTATCCTTCTCAGCTACGTAGCAAGTTATCTGATGTTCTATGCGGTTAACGTAGTGATCCCCGGCTTTACCGGCGAATATATCCGTTATACCTTCTATATGCCCTGGTACGCACTTGTTATCTCCGTTGTAATGTCTGTAGCTTGCGGATTCTTCTCCGTATACATTCCTTACAAGAGCTATTTCAACAACCGTTACTCTCTTGAGAACGGCGGCGGCGGCAAGGACGACGAATGATAATCTGGGCTTTGTAAAACAATAAACTAATATAAACCAAATGATAGGACGGAAACCCCGTCAGGAAAGGATAAACTAATGGCTAATACTGAGTACATGCTTCAGACTGAAAGCGTTATCAAGCAGTACAGACAGTCTGATTCCGTTATTACCGCGGTAAACCGCGCTAACATTAAAATTGAAAAAGGTGAGTTCGTAGCGATCATCGGTTCCTCCGGTTCCGGTAAGTCTACATTCCTCCACATCTGCGCAGGTCTTGACCGTGCAAATGCAGGCCGTATCATCATCGACGGTGAAGAGATCACCAAGATGGGTGCCGATGAACTGGGCCGTTTCAGAGGCGAAAAGATGGGCTTTATCTACCAGAAGCACCACCTTATCCCCCAGTTTACAGCTCTTGAGAACATCCTGCTTCCCACAGTAATGTGTAATAAGCCCGATGCTTCTTATCAGGAGTCTCTCCGTGAGCTTGTTGAGTGCCTCGGCCTCGGCGAGCGTCTCCACCATCTCCCCAGTGAGCTTTCCGGTGGTCAGTGCCAGAGAGTTGCTATCGCTCGTGCACTTATCAATAACCCCCAGATCCTGTTCGCAGACGAGCCTACAGGTAACCTGGACCGTACCAATGCAGAGGAAGTTCTTCGCCTCCTTCTTAAGATCCGTGAGACCCGTGGCCAGACCCTTATGATGGTAACCCACGACCTTGCGATCGCTGAAAAGGCTGACCGTATCTTCCGTATGGATAACGGTGTTCTCTCTCTTGACCGTGACTACATCGGCGGTAACAAGAAGACTATCTATACATACTAATATAAAAAAGGCTGTCGCCGTTGCTTGCGACAGCCTTTTTTGTGTTTTTGATATCGTTGATTTTCTTAAAGTTCCCTTCGTTCTTTCCTTTCAAGGAAAGAACGAAGAATTATTTTACCATATATATTCCAAATTAAGCTTTCTTTTACAGAGCTCATTTTTGTCCCTTTTACTGTGAATATGTTGACTTATAGCAAAAATTACGATACAATTATTTGCATAAAACCGTTATAGGACAAGTATAGTAGTATAAAAACAGAAAAGGAACGAAATTATGCATCTGAACGGTGTTGATAAAAAAACCTTGACTTTGGTAACTGCAGTTTCGGCGGCTTGTGTGGTTGCGTTTTCTGCAATAGCCGTTTTGCTTTACTTCATATTAGGGAGAGGCGGCGAGAAAGCAGAAAAAAAGGAACCTCTGGCAGTACATACGGAAGAAATGAACGGAGTATGGATCGCTTCTGTTATAAATATTGATTTTCCCTCTTCTCCCGATCTTTCTGCGGCTGAGCTTCGGTCAGAGCTTGACGATATAGTCAGGACTACGGCAAAAGCAGGTCTTGATACGATATTTTTTCAGGTAAGACCGTCTGCGGACAGTCTTTACCGCTCAGAGATTTTTCCCGTATCAAGTTATCTTTCCGAGGATGGAGAGCTTAGGCTGGATTGCCTTGAATATCTCATCGATTCGGCAAAAAAAGAGGGAATACGCGTCCATGCATGGATCAATCCCCTGCGTGCAATGGTCAGCGGAAGCGTTGAGGATCTTTGTGACGGACATCCTGCCAAGGAAAACCCGGAATGGACCGTTAAATATACGGATGGGATAACGTGGTTTGATTGCGGTATACCTGAGGTTCGTGAGCTGGTCGCTGAGGGAGTTTATGAAATAGTAAGTAATTATGATGTTGCAGGAGTGGTTTTCGATGACTATTTCTATCCCTATCCCAAATACGTAACAGATGAGGATGGCAATCAGGTTATATGTGAGTTTGACGACAGCGAAACGTATGCAAAATACGGAACTAAATTTGATGATATAGGTGATTGGCGCCGGGATAATGTGAATAAGATGGTGGAGCTTTGCTATAATTCGGTAAAACAGGCTGATGAAAATGTCCTGTTCGGCGTTGCTCCCTTTGGAATATGGAAAAACGGTGATGGCGGTGAGAGCGGAAGCGCCACCAGAGGCCTTCAGTCCTGCTATGATATATACTGTGATACTGTAGCATGGGTCAAGGGCGGTTACGTTGATTACGTTGCACCTCAGATATATTGGAGTGCTGAGGAAAGTGCTGCTTCCTATACCGCTATCTGCGATTGGTGGGCGGATCGCCTGAGCGGCAGCGGAGTAGGGTATTATATATGCCACGCCGCATACCGTTATTCACCGGATGAATACTCTGTCTGGTCTTCCCCGCAGGGAATAATGACTTCCCAGGTTGAATATGCTTTGGAGAAGGAGAATTATTTGGGAAGCATATTTTACGGATACGATGCAATACGTAATAATTCCAACGGTATTGCCGATGAAATTTCCCGTTTGTATTCAGATAAGAATGAATAGGGGCATCTGCATCATAATGCACATGCCCCTGAAAATATCTTTGTTTTATTGTTGAATTAATGGCAATAATATGTTATACTTGTTTAATATTTTATGAAAGCGATGAGACCGAATGAGATATAATAAAAATGCGGTGAAAAGCATAAGGGGACTGTTTGGGATAGGTGCATCTGTCATAGCAGTGATCCTTTGTACTGTATATATACTGGATATTATTTTTGGATTCGGCGCAAAAAAGCTGGATGGAGAGTGCGAATTCCATTTTATCGACGTGGGTCAGGGGGATTGCACCATGATAATAACCGACAAAAATGTGGTGGTTATCGACGCAGGCCCTAATGACAGCGCAGAGGATACACAGGAGTATATCAGCGAATATACAGACAAGATCGATTATCTGATATTGACCCATCCTCATGAGGATCATATCGGCGGTGCTGATGAAATACTTGATAACATAAAGGTCAAGAACGTTATAATGAGCGATGCGGCCAGTGAGACGTATACCTTTAATGTGCTGCTTGACGCAATAGAGCGCTCCGGCTGTAATATAATCGAGGGGAAGGCAGGAGACACATACAGCGCAGGAGATATAAAGATGACTATTCTTGCTCCGATCTCCACATTCACCGATATGAATGATTACAGCCTTGTTACTAAGGTGGAATATAAAAATACCTCTGCAATGATAACGGGAGATGTGGAGGTGCATTCAGAGGAGCTTATAGTCGCGGAGTATTCGGCTAAAGCTCTCAAGGCAGATATTCTTAAAATGGGCCATCACGGCTCGTCCACTTCTAACAGCGCTGCTTTTTTGGATAGTGTAGACCCCAGCTACGCCGTTTTCACCTGCGGTAAGGATAACAGCTACGGTCATCCCCACCGGGAGGTTCTGAAAAAGGTTAAGGACCGTAGTATTACTTATTACAGAACGGATGAGGACGGCTCAGTGGTCTTTCATTCCGACGGAGAAAAAATAGAGTTTTCAGCTCAGTGAATCTTGTATTTCAAACGGAGATTATCGGCTATCATAGCTATGAATTCCGAGTTGGTGGGCTTTCCTCGATTGTTTTGAATAGTATAACCGAAATAAGAATTCAGGGTGTCTATATCACCTCTGTCCCAGGCAACCTCAATGGCGTGGCGAATTGCTCGTTCCACCCTTGAGGTTGTTGTTGCATATTTTTTGGCAACGGAGGGATAGAGAACCTTTGTGACGGAGTTTATAATGTCGCTGTCGCTGATGGTCATAAGTATGGCACAGCGCAGGTATTGATATCCTTTGATGTGGGCAGGAACGCCGATCTGATGAATGATCTTTGTAACCTGCGCTTCAATATCGGGAGGAGCAGAATTGGGCGAGCCCACGGAAATATTGCCGTCGGCACGGCTTTTTGCTATGGAGCTGATATGCTCGCAAAGGCTGTCACAGTCCAGGGGCTTCGGCAGACAGAGAACAGCTCCTGCACGGGCTGCTTCTATAAATATATTCTGATTTGTCACAAGGGAAGCGATAATGAATGCCGGAGGCTTGTCTGAACCGAAATTTATATCCTCGGTCTTTCGTATAAGTCCGATACCGTCAAGCTTCGAAAGCCACACGTCGGCAATAACGATATCGTGGTGAGCGCGGTTGATAAAAGAAAGAGCTTCCTCGCCGTTGGATGCTTCATCAACGTATCTGTGTCCTGCGCGAAGGAGTGCATCGCGTAAATTTTTTCTGCTTTCCGCATTTTCGTCTGCAATA